>JBAWZV010000005.1:0-126557 GCA_037142875.1 Actinomycetes bacterium
TCGCGGTCACACCATGCGTGAGACCGTTCACCTTGATCTTCAACTTGCTCGCCATACTCACTCCAATCGGAGATGACACATGTCGGTCGTCGTACGACGACCTTGGGTAGTAGCTACTACCACCGTGGACGACTCAAGATTCAGAGCGCCCTCGGCGATCTGCAAACTGTATGCCGGTTAGCGCCGACCTGCAATAGTCGCGCCCCTGAATACCCGCGACCCTGAACTCGGCGCGTGAGCCGCGAGATCGCGTAATTCCTACGGAGTCAGACGAGAGCCGGTGTCCTGACCGCCATGAACGCGCGCACCACGACGGGGTCGAACTGCGTGCCGGCGCAGCGCTCGATCTCCTCAACCGCCTCCTCGTGGGAGACCGCGCTGCGGTACGGCCGGACGGAGGTCATTGCCGAATAGGTGTCGCACACCGCGATGATGCGCGCAGCGATCGGGATGTCCGAGCCGGCGAGGCCGTCGACATAGCCCGATCCATCCCAGCGCTCGTGTGTCGCTCGCACGATCTCACCGACTCCGCGCAACGCAGGAGCGCCGTTTAGGATGCGCTGACCGATCACCGTGTGCTGACGAATGAACTCCCACTCCTCGTGGCCGAGCGAGCGCGGCTTCGCTAGAACCTCGTCCGGGATCCCGAGCTTGCCAACGTCGTGCAGCTCGGCCGCAAGCCGGAGCTCCTCGAGGTCGTCGTCTCGGAGCCCGAGCAGCCGACCGACCGCAAGCGACAGGTCGGCGAAGCCCTGGACGTGCTCGCGGAGCGCGGGCTCGCGCTCGGACAAGGCGCGAAGGAGGAGCTCGTACGAGTCGCCGCGGCCGCGCTGGAGCTGCGCCTTCTGGGCGTAGAGACGCTGGTCGGCCACCCGCAGCGCGCCGCTCGCGTCAGTCGCCTCTCCGGGAAGGTACGCAGCTCCGAACGACGACGAGATGCTGAATCCCTCGCCGGACTCCTCCAGGGCGGCGATCGCCGCGTCGATGACAGCGTCCGCCTGGTCACGCTCGACGTACGCGAGGAGGCAGAACTCGTCACCGCCGAGCCGGTACGTCTCGCCGTGAGCGGCACTTGCGACCGAGAGCTTGTGGGCGAGACGAACGAGGAGCGCGTCACCGCCCGGGTGGCCGAGCGTGTCGTTGTACTGCTTGAACCCGTTGAGATCGAAGATGACGAGCACCGACGGACGCGTCTGCGCGGCCTCGATCGCCCGCTCGAGATCGCTGACGAGCTTCCGTCGGTTTGCTAGCCCGGTCAGCGAGTCCGACAGCGACTGCTGTCGAGCGTCCGCATAGAGAACGGCGTTCTCACGAAAGCTCAGTGCGGTGCGTGCGAACACGGTCAGCACTGTCAGGGCGCCGAGCGCCACTGCGAGAACGTTCAGGTGCTCGGCGCGACTTACGATCAGCACGCCGACCCCGACGAGTCCAAAGCCGATCGGGGTCGCGCCGAGGAACCGTCCTTCGAGGTCGAAGTGAAAGTCGCGCTCGTGGGTCTGCCAGGCGAACGCTGCGAGCAGGAGGAGCGCGGCCGGCCAGGTCGCGTCGAGCAGCGTCCCCTCGCTGTATGTCCCGGTCGCGCACGCGTAGAGGTAGACGCTGTCCCCGACCGCAAAGAGCGCAAATGCCGCTCCGACCGTGGCCCAGGCTCTGCCGGGCCGCCACCCCGTGATCGCAAAGACGAAGACAACGAGGGCAAGGAGAACAAGGTCGCCGAGGGGGTAGGCCAGGCTGACCAGGACAAGCGACTTGCTGCCGCTCGTCGAGTTGAGGACGACCTGAACGACGACCGCCGCGCTCACTGCGCCGACTGCGAGCGCGGCGATGACGCCGTCGAGCGCGATGCTCGGGCTGAACTTCGAGACACGCGACTTGACCAGCAACGCGAGCGACGCGTACGCGCACGGGTACAGCCCCAGAAAGAAGGCGTCACAGACGGACGGCACCGGCGCCTCCCCGCCGTAGACGAAGTCGTAACAGATGTCTCCGATCGCAAACGAGAGAATTCCGGCGCCGAGGATCCCCCACGCAAGACGCTCCTCCTCGACCCAGACGGAGCGAAGGAAGCAGCCGCCCGCGGCAAGCACCTCGAGCGTGTCGTAGACCCACCAGTCCACGAAGTGGTCAAGCCTGGGCCCGCCGAGGCCGAGGGTGAGATGCGCGACGAGAAACGCGAAGCCGACGACGACCGCCGTCTGCCAGGCCTTGAGCAACCCGGCGCGCGTCCAGGAACTCGAGCTGAGTTCGATCACCGCAGCCATGCTTCGCTCATCGGCGTTGAGCGGCCAGGTCTTGAGGAAATTCCCTCCCGCTACGATGGGCGCCCGGCCCGGTTTGCGCGTCGGATCCTCTCCCGATGCCCCACGCAGCCCGGCCTCACTACAACCTGACCTTTGCGATTCTTGCCCTCGCAGGGATCTCGTACGCGCTCCTGCAGTCGATGGTGGCCCCGGCGCTCCTGACGATCAAGGCCGACCTCCACACCTCGACCACCGGTGTCGCGTGGGTGATCACCTCGTATCTTCTTGCAGCGTCGGTTGCCACGCCGATCATCGGCCGGCTCGGCGACCAGTACGGAAAGAAGCGAATGCTCGTCGTCACGCTCGTCGTCCTGGCAACCGGCACGCTCCTGTCGGCGCTCGCCACCTCGATCGGGCTGATGATCCTCGGGCGTGTCGTCCAGGGGGCCGGCGGCGCGATCTTCCCGCTTGCCTTTGCGATCATCCGCGACGAGTTCCCGCGAGAGCGCGTCGCGAGCGGAATCGCGCTCATCTCGGCGCTCCTCGGCGCCGGAGCCGGCGTGGGCATCGTGCTGGCCGGGCCGATCACAGAGCGCTTCTCCTACCACTGGCTGTTCTGGCTCCCTCTCGGAGTGATCCTGCTCGCAACGGCGGCCACGGCGCTGTGGGTTCCGGAGTCACCGATCAAGACGCGCGGCAAGATCGACTGGGCTGGCTCATTCCTGCTGACCGGTTGGCTCGTCGCGCTCCTCGTCGCTGTGAGCGAAGCGTCGTCGTGGGGCTGGGGCTCGGCGCGCGTGATCGGCCTGCTCGTAGCGGCGACCGTGCTGCTCGCGACCTGGATAGTCGTCGAGCAAAGGCTCGCCCAGCCGCTTGTGAACATGCGGATGATGCAGCGTCGCGGAGTCTGGACGACGAACCTGACCGGGCTCCTGCTCGGCTTCGGCATGTACAGCTCGTTCGTGCTCGTACCGCAGTTCGTCGAGCAGCCACGCTCGGGCGGCTTCGGGTTCTCGGCGTCCGTGACTCAGGCGGGCCTCTTCTTGCTCCCCTCGACGATGGCGATGCTCGTCGTGAGTCCCTTTGCCGGCCGGCTGTCGCGCACGGTCGGATCGCGCGTGCCCCTGATGCTCGGCGCCGCCATCACCGCGATCGCGTTCTTCATGCTCGCCTTCGTCCACGGACAGCGGTATGAGATCTACCTCGGCACGCTCCTGATGGGCCTCGGGATCGGACTTGCGTTCGCGTCGATGGCGAACCTGATCGTCGAGGCCGTCCGCCCGGACGAGACCGGTGTGGCGACGGGGATGAACACGATCGTCCGTACGATCGGCGGCTCGCTGGGGAGCCAGATCGCGGCCAGCATCGTGATCGGCTCGACCGAGCACGACTTCACGACGGCCTTCGCGGTCTCCGCATCAGCCGTCGTCGTCGGGTTCGCCGTGTCGCTCGCTGTCCCGGGGCGCGAACAGGTCAAGGCGGCGCTCGCGCGCGCGTCCGTTACGATGCCGCGATGAGCACCGTCACACTCAACACAAATCATGGCGCGATCGAGTTCGAACTCTTCGATGCCGACGCCCCGAAAACCGTCGAGAACTTTCTCAAGCTCTCACGTGACGGCTTCTACGACGGTGTGATCTTTCACCGCGTGATCGAGAACTTCATGATCCAGGGCGGCGACCCGACCGGCACCGGCATGGGTGGTCCCGGTTACCAGTTCGCCGACGAGATCAACCAGCACAGCGTCGACCGTGGCGCACTCGCGATGGCGAATGCAGGCCCGAACACGAACGGCTCGCAGTTCTTCATCGTCACCGCCCCCGCATGCCCGTGGCTTGACGGCCTTCACACCGTCTTCGGCCGCGTCACCTCGGGGATGGATGTCGTCGACACGATCAACGTCACGGCGACCGATGGGCAGGATCGCCCGCTGAGCGAAGTCCGCATCGACTCCATAACCGTCGCAGACTGATCACCGAGACCCTCGGGTCTCGCAACAACCGCTTCGCACGGATGTCTCGGCCAGGCCGATGCCTCCGCGCGCGCCCGCGACTTCTGCAGGCAGGACCTAGACGCAGTTTCTGAGACCCTGTGCCTCGGGCAGACCCTCAAGCTTCTTCAGCGTGGTGTTCTCGATCTGGCGGATGCGCTCGCGTGTGACACCAAAGGCCTTGCCGACCTCCTCGAGCGTCGCCGGCGTCGAGCCGTCGAGGCCGTAGCGCAGCTCGATGACGCGGCGTTCGCGATCGGGAAGCGATGACAGAGCCGCGTCGATGACCGAGCGACGAAGGTTGAGCGACGCGGCGTCGAACGGCGACTCGGCCTGATCGTCCTGGACGAAGTCACCGAGCTCCGAGTCGTCCTCCTCACCGACCGGCTTCTCGAGTGAGATCGGCTGCTGTGCCATCCGCAGGATCTCACGCACCTCCTCTACGGGGATCTCGAGCTCCTCGGCGATCTCCTCGGGGTTCGGCTCGCGACCAAGCCGCTGGATCAGCTGGCGCTCGATGTGGACAACCTTGTTCAGCTTCTCGACCATGTGAACCGGAATCCGGATCGTGCGCGCCTTGTCGGCGATCGCCCGGGTCACCGCCTGGCGGATCCACCACGTGGCATAGGTCGAGAACTTGTAGCCGCGGCGGTAGTCGAACTTCTCGACGGCCCGGATGAGTCCAAGTGACCCCTCCTGGATCAGGTCGAGGAAGGAGAGTCCGCGGCCGAGATAGCCCTTCGCGATCGACACGACGAGGCGCAGGTTCGCCTCGGTCATGTGCCTCTTGGCGGCCATGTCGCCGCGCTCGATCCGCTTGGCGAGGTACACCTCCTGGTCGGCTGTGAGGAGGGGCACCTTGCCGATCTCACGCAGGTAGAGACGCAACGAGTCGAGAGACGGCTCGACCGCGAGGTCGAGCTTGGGGATCGCCTTGTCCTCCTCGGCGACGAGCGGTGGCTCGTGTGGGAGACGCTTGTGCGTCTCGCCCTCGACCAGGTCGATGCCGTGGTCAATCAGGTACGTCGTGAAGTCCTCGATCTGCTCCTTGGTGAGGTCGATCTCCTCGATCCCCGTGACGATGTCGTCGTAGGTGAGGAACCCCTTCTCCTTGCCGGCCTCGACGAGCTTGTGCAGCTCCTCGACGTCTGGAAGGGCGATGTCGACCGTGAGCACTGACCCCAACCTCCGGCTTGTACGTTGCCTAGACCAAAGCACCTATGCTGGCCGCAGACGAACCGGCCGCCTCCACCACGCGGCGCACTCTACACAACTTCTAAACAATTTCGAGAAGCGTTTTTTGGTCCTATGGAAACCAGTCTTCGCAACAAAAGGGTCCTTGTCACCGGCGGCTCCGGCGACATCGGAGCGGCCTGCGTCCGGCTGTTTGCAGCCGAGGGAGCGCACGTTGTCGTCCACTACTTTGGCGGCCGTGAGCGCGCTCTCGCAGCGGGCGGAGCAGGCGTCGTTCAGGCCGATCTCCGCGACGAGGCGCAGGTCGCACGGCTCTTCGACGAGGCCGGCCCGCTCGACATCTGCGCGGCCGTCGCGGGAGTGTGGCCAGCCGAAGACGTGCCTGTCTCGGAGATGGGCCTCGACCGGTTCCGCGAGACGCTCGATGCGAACCTGACGGCGACCTTCCTGACCGCGCGTGGCTTTCTCGCTCAGCTCGGCGAGCGAGAAGGGGCGCTCGTCCTCGTCGGCTCAACCGCCGGTCGCTTCGGCGAGGCGGGCCATGCGGACTACGCCGCGGCCAAGTCGGCGATCCAGGGTGGCCTGCTGCTCTCGCTCAAGAACGAGGTCGTGCATCGGCATCCCGGAACGCGGGTCAACGCGGTTGCCCCCGGGTGGACCGTCTCGCCGATGACACGGGATGAGCTTGCTCGCGCGAAGATCGAGGCGATCTCGCGCACGATGGCCCTTCGCAAGGTCGCAACGGTCGACGACATCGCCGCAGCGGTCGTGGCCCTCTCGTCCTCGGTCATCTCCGGCCACATCACGGGCGAGCTGGTGACGGTCGCCGGCGGCATGGAAGGCCGCACGGTCCACGACGCCTGAGCCGGGAAAACGAAACGGCGGCCCGAAGGCCGCCGTTCAAACCCTTGCCGCGGGAGAGATTGCCGTCAGTCCCAGGCCAGGGAAGCCACTGCTACCGAACATGTTCATCGGCAGGAAGAGCGAAAAACTTGAGCGATCGGTGATCGGCCCTGCCGTATTCGGCCAACCGAACGTGAACGCATCTTCCCTGGCATCGGTTACTTGATCTATCCCCGTTAGGGTGGTTCACCGCGTTACTTGACTAGTGGCGCGTTGCGCTGCCGGAAGGCCCGCCCGCCGCTTTGCACTAGCGTTCCCTGACATGGCAGGCCGCTTCGAAACGCGTCTGAACACCGGGCCGCCGATCGTCGCCGACGGCGGCATGGGCGCGCTCCTCACGGCTGCCGTCCCCCGGCTGCGCACGCCCGAGGAGGCGAACCTGCGCGCGCCCGAAGCGGTCGTCTCCCTGCACGTCGGCTTCATCAACGCAGGCGCCGAGCTGATCGAGACAAACACGTTCGGCGCAAACCGCCGCAAGCTCGCGACGCACTTCCTCGAAGAGGAGCTCGAGCAGATCAACTCTGCGGGCGTGAAGCTCGCACGCCAGGCACGCGAGATGACCGGGCGGGACGTCTTCATCGGCGGCGCGATCGGGCCGATCGGTGACCACGTGCCACTGGAAGAGCAGCACCGCCTCTTTGCCGAGCAGGCCACAGTGCTCGACGGCCGCGGCGCCGACCTTTTCCTGCTCGAGACCTTCTACGACCTCGACGAGGTCTCGACTGCCGTCGAGGCTGTCCGGAGCGTCTCGGCGCTCCCGATCGTCGCCCTCCTCACCTTTGACGAGAACGCAGAGACGCTGGCTGGCGTCTCCGCCGCCGCGGCCGCCGAACGCCTCGCCGGGCTTGACGTCGCGGCGATTGGCGCCAACCACGGAGCCGGGCTGCTCGCTGCGCTGACTGCGCTCGAGCAGATGCGCGGCCCCGGTCGGGCGCTTGCCGCGCTGCCGAACATCGGCCTCGCAAGTCTCTCGGGCGGGCGAGTCATCTACCCGCACGCGACGCCCGACTACTTCGCCGAGTTCGCCGCGCACGCGCGCGACCTCGGCGCCCGCGTGATCGGTGGCTGCTGCGGCACGACACCAACCGAGATCGCCGCGATTCGCTCCGCACTCGACGAGGACCGCCAGGTTCGCTCCCGGCTCGACATCACCGAGCGCGAGCTCGTCGTCTCGCTCGGCGAGGAGCAGCGCGAGACCGAGTTCGAGCGTGCGCTCGGCTCGGGCAAGTTCATCGTCTCCGTGCAGCTCGACCCGCCACTCGGCGGCTCGAGCGCCGGGCTGATCGAGGTCGCCCAGAACCTCGAGGCCTCCGGGAAGGTGCAGTTCGTCGACGTGAACGACAACGCAACGGCCCGCGCCGGCATCTCGTCACTCATGGTCTCGGGAGCGATCGAGCGGGCGACGGGGCTCGAGACGATCCCGCACCTGACGACGCGCGACTGCACCGTCCTCGGTCTCGAGTCGCTGCTCCTGGGAGCCCACGCCGAGGGCGTGCGGAACATCCTCGCGATCACCGGCGATCCGCCGGAGGTCGGCGACTACCCGGGGTCGAAGGGTGTCTACGAGATCGACTCGATCGGTCTCACGCGGCTGATCACCGGTCTGAACCGCGGCGAGGACTTCAACGGCCGCCCGATCGACGCACCGACGTCGTTCTTCGTCGGCGTCGCGGTGAACCCGACGGCCGACGACCTCGAGGCCGAGGCGCAGCGCTACCGCGAGAAGATCGAGGCAGGCGCCCGGTATGCGATGACCCAGATCGTCTTCGACCTTGACGTGCTCGACCAGTTCGCCGAGCTGATCGGCGGCTGGACGATCCCCGTCCTCGCAGGCATCTTCCCGCTCACGAGCCACCGGCTGGCGCTGCGGCTCCACAACGAGGTGCCGGGCATCATCGTGCCACAGGAGCTCCAGGACGCTCTCGAAGCGGCCGGGCCGAATGCAGCTGAGTTCGGAATGGAGCACGCGCGCGAACTGATCGCCGAGGCGAAGGGCCGCTGCGACGGCGTCTACGTCGTTGCGCCGTATCGCCGCCCGTCGGCGGTCGTCGAGCTGCTCGACTGACCCTGCTCTCGGAGGATGAGCCGCCCCTGACCACGGACTGCCCGTTGGCGCGTCACGGTTAGCGGACGGCGAACTGCGTGACGATCGTGCCGACGTCCTTTGGGAGCCGAAGGACGTCGTGCGGCGGGACAACCCGGTTCAAGCGCGTGAGCACGTGCGAGGCGTGAACCTGGCGCTTCCAGCTCGCATGGCCCGGGATCTGCAGTACGACGGCACCGGCCACCCAGACGAGCGCCAGCCCGAAGAGCGCACCGACGGCGAGCCCGCCGAGCGCATCGAGCAGACGCAGCGGCGGCACGAGGCGGATTCCGCCGCGGATCAACCGCGCAGCGATCGACGCCGCAACGTTGCAGAGCACCGCGCCGCCGAGTGCACCACCGAGACCGACGAGCGAGCTGTAGTGCGATGCAGTCCCGCCCGAGAGGAACGTCGGCGCAACGCGTGAGCCGATCACGGCGCCGCCGATCAGCCCGACAAGAGCAAGCGCCGTTCCGATCAGCCCACGTCGCCAGCCGCAGAGGCCGGCGAGCGCAACAAGGCCGAGCGCGATCCAATCGATCTTGGTCACGCTGCACTCTTCGCCGTGCGGCTAGACTTCCCCTCCGCCCCGGGGGCGTAGTTCAGTTGGTTAGAACGCCGGCCTGTCACGCCGGAGGTCGCGGGTTCGAGTCCCGTCGCTCCCGTTTCCGAAGACCGTCCCGCCGGACGGTCTTCGTGTTTGCAGGGCACGCGACGCCGAAGACCGACCGGCGTGTCCAATGATCCGAACCGGGGTGGGCGCGTCCTCGCGTCGCACCGGCTTCGTCAAACGGGCGTTGTAGGATCACAGCCGATGACGTCCAGTGCTTCGCGGCTCGTCGTCGCCGTCACCGCCCGGCCGAAGGCCGCGGCGCTCGCGCTCTACGTCGGCATCTCGTCCCTGATCTTCGGACTGCCGCTCCTGATGTCTCCGGGGCGCAGCTACGTCGGATCCCACGACGACCCCCAGATCTTCATCTGGTCGTTTGCCTGGCTGCCCCACGCCCTGCTGCACGGCCACAACCCGCTCCTCACCGAAGCCATCTGGTACCCGGGCGGCGTCAACCTGACCTGGGCGACAACCGTGCCGGGCCTCGCCCTCGTGATGTGGCCGGTCACAGCAGTCGCCGGGCCGATCGCCTCGTACAACCTCTGTGCAGTCACGCTCCCGGCGCTCGCGGCCTGGTGCGCGTACCTCCTCGGGTGCCGGCTCGTGACGAGTCAGTGGGCCGCAATCATCGGCGGATTCCTGTTCGGCTTCTCGAGCTACATGCTCGCGCAGGCCCCGGGGCACCTGCACATGATCGCGGTGTTCCCGCTGCCGCTCATCGCGCTCGTCGCCCTTCGCTACCTGAACGGCGAGATCGGCCGCCGCGGGCTCACAGTCGCCGTCGGATGCCTGATGGCCGCCGAGCTCCTCTGCTCGACGGAGCTCACCTTCACCGTCACCGCGGCCCTCTGCCTCGCCCTCGTTCTCGCATACGTCGTCTGGCGCGACCGGCGCGGCGAGCTCAGGCGGATGGTCCTGCCCCTCGTTGGCGGGTATGCCCTGGCGGCGATCATCAGCGCACCGTTTCTCTACTACGCGATGACGGGGTTCCGGATGTCCGGGTTCCAGCCGGCCGACCACTACACGACCGACCTGGCCAACTTGCTTGTCCCGACGCGCATCAACCTGATCGGCGCGCATCTCCCCACCGGAGCGACGAGCGGCTTCCCCGGCAACGACGGCGAGCGTGACGCGTTCCTCGGACTCGCCCTCCTCATCCCCCTTTCGTGGGCCTGGCGCACACGGCGTGCCTCGATGACCCGGTTTCTCGCCGCCTTCGGTCTGCTTGCGATCTTCTTCTCGCTCGGATCGAGCCTCGTCGTGTTCGGCCATCGTGTCTTTCCGATCCCCGGGCTCTTCGGGCGCGAGACGCTCAACCTGCCGCTTGCAGGCACAACTCATGTCCTGCTGTTCAACAACACGCTGCCGGCGCGGCTGATGCTGTTTGCCTCGCTCGCGTTCGCGCTGATGTTCGCACTGTGGACGTCGGCGGCGTCCCGGGGCGCCCGCGTCGTCGTCCCCCTGTTGACGATCCTCATGCTCCTGCCGTGGCCGGGAGCGAACACCTGGGCCACGGCGACGTCCGTGCCGCCATTCTTCTCCAACGCTGCATACCGAGCGTGCCTTCAGCCCGGCGAGAACATCCTTCCGATTCCGATCGGTGCCGACAGCAACTCCATGCTCTGGCAGGTCGCCGCCGACTTCCGCTTCCGGATGGCCGGCGGACGGATCGCGACGAGCCCGCCCTCGCCCTTCCTCCACCCGTCGTCGATCGCTCAGATCGCGGTTGGCTACCCACCAGGCCCTGACACGACGAGCCTCCTGCGCAAGTACATCGCCGTCGAGCACGTGACGACCGTCGTGCTCGCCCCGAGCGCCGCTCGACTCTGGCGGCCGTACATCGAGCCAATCGCCCCCGGCCTACCAGTCGGCGGTGTGGTCGTCTTCCGGGTCAACGGCGCACCTGTCCCGGCGGGCTGCCCGTCGCTGTGATGCGAGAACGCGCGGCTCGCGCCAAGCCCGCCCAGACGGCGATCGTCGTCGGCGCCCTGGTGTTCGGCGCCGTTCTTCGCATCCTGATCTACCGCTCGTCGCTCGGCGCGCTCGACGGCGATGAGGCCACCTGGGGGCTGATGGCCCGCCATGCAGCGCACGGGGAGATCAGCACGTTCTTCTGGGGACAGGCCTACGGCGGGACGCAGGAGGTGATCCTCGTCGCACCCCTGATCTGGCTCTCCGGCACGCACCTGCTCCTCCTGCGGCTCGTCCCGACGTTGCTCGGTGCGGCCGCCGCGATCGTGGTCTGGCGGCTCGGCCGGCGCACGATCGGCGAGCTCCCCGGGTTGGCGGCCGGTCTCCTGCTCTGGGTCTGGCCGCCGTACCTGATGTGGAAGCTCGAGATCTGGGGCGGCTTCTACGGAACCGGGATCCTCTACGCCGCGCTCGTCCTGCTCCTCACGATCCGGCTTGCCGAACGCGCCGATCGGCGGACCACCGCTCTCTACGGACTCGTTCTCGGCCTCGCGTTCTGGCAGTCACTGCAGACCCTGGCGGTGATCGTGCCGTCCCTGCTCTGGCTTACCGCCGTGCGCCCGCAGGTCTGGCGGCAGGCGTGGCTCGGCGTCCCCGGCGCTCTCCTCGGAGCGTCCCCGTGGCTCATCTCGAACGTTCGCCATCACGGGTGGTCGTTCACCGTTCCAACCTCTGACATCTCCTACGTCACCAAGCTGCATGGGTACGCGACGGCGACGTTCCCGATGATCCTCGGCCTCCGCGTCCCGTTCCGGATCGACTGGATCTTCGGGCCTGCGGTCACAGGCCTCGTGTATCTCGGCCTCGGCACGCTGCTCATCGCGATCGGATGGCGTACGCGGCACACCCCGCTCTCGCTCTGCTCCGCCGTCCTCGTCACCTACCCGTTCCTCTACGCAACAAGCGGCCTGAGCGGCCTCACAACCGAGCCGCGCTACGTCGTGCTCGCGCTCCCTGCAGCGGCCCTGCTGCTTGCATCCCTCGCAACGACCGTTGCGCGCGCGGCCACGGTCGTTGCACTCGCCGCCGCGCTCTCGGTGATCGGCGTCACCCAGTGGGTGTCGTGGTCGCACGCCGCTGCGGCTGCCCGGGCGTCGGTCGGCGAGACGGTGCCGCTCGGGCCGGCACTCGCAGCGCTCGAGGCTCACGGAATCGACCGGGTCTTCGCGAACTACTGGATTGCCAACCGCATCACCTTCATGACGCAGGAGCGGGTCATCGCCTCCGAAGGTGACATGAACGCTCTCGCCGTCGCCGGGCCGAGGCGGGTGCTTCCGCCGGTTCCGACGGACTACCGCTCGCACCACCACCCGGCCTACGATGCGGCCGTGCGAGCGGCGCCGATTCATGCCTACCTGCTGATGTCCGGCGCACTCGGCACCGCGCGGGACGAACGCCTGCTCCGCTCCCACGGGTACTCCGAGGAGCGGATCGGAGCGCTCCTGCTCTTCGTCTCACCGCGCCAACCATGACCGGAGAGATGGCGATGAGATGGCCGGGCCGGGCAGTTCGACGGCTCGACGCGGCGCTCGGACCCGGCGGACTTCGCGACGCCAGCGTCCTCGCCGCGGTCTTCGTCATCTCACGCGTTGCAGCCGTCCTTGCCGGTGTCGCGTTCGAGACCGGGCCGCTACAGGCATCGATCCAGAACATCGACCCGGCGCTCCTGCGCACCCATCTGCTTCAGAGCCTCTGGTACCTCCACGGCCAGCCGCCGCTCTGGAACCTCCTCGTCGGTCTGTCGCTCAAGGCCCTGCCCTCGGCCTGGCCGACGTTCTGGCACCTCGCCTACATGGTGATGGGGTTCATCCAGGGACAGGCCCTCCTCCGGCTGCTGCGCCTGCTCGGGGCGGGTCGCCGAACAGGCCTCACGGTTGCGGCGCTCGTGACCGCCTTTCCGGCGACGATCGCCTTCGAGAACTCGTTCTCGTACGACTACCCGACCTTCGTGCTCGCGACGCTCGTGCCGCTCGCGGCGGCGCGGTTCGTGCAGCGCCCAACGTTTGGTCGCGGCCTCACGTCCTTCAGTCTCGCGGCCGCGCTCGTGCTGCTGCGGACGCTCTTCCAGGCGTGGTGGATCGTCGCCGTCGTCGCGATCATGCTGCTTGCGTGCGCACGCCATCGCCGCGTCGTCCTGGTCGCTGCGGCCCTCCCGCTCGCGCTCGTCGCCGGCGTGTATGCGAAGAACTGGCTCATGTACGACGTGGCCGGCACGACCTCATGGACGGGCATGGGGCTCGCGCGGTCGGTGGTCGTCGGGCTCCCTCTCTCGGAGCGCCGTGCTCTCGTCGCTGAGGGGAAGCTCCACCGCGTCTCCCTCGTGAAGCCGTTCTCTCCGCTCGCGGACTACCTGGCGGTTGGCGTTACTCCCGCCAGGCCGACCGGCATCCCGATCCTCGACGAGGCGACGGGCCCCGAGTTCCCGATCAACATGGAGAACAAGACGTTCATCGCGATCTCGCGCCAGTACTGGCAGGACGACCTCTGGATCGTCAGGCACAGACCCGCTTCGTACCTTGGGGCAATCAGACGGGCGCTCGGTGACTTCTTCTCGTCGGCGACCTCGGGCTGGGAAGGTCACGGTAACGTCGCGCGGCTCGGCGGCTACAACCGGTTCGTCGACGAGGCGGCCTACGGGCAGCTCGGTCTCGGACGGGTTGGGCTGTTCGGCGTGATCGCCTACCTTCTCGCCATCGGCGCGGGCCTCGTCGCGATCGTCCGGCGTCTCAGGCAAGACGCGTCGGCGGCGATGGTCGCGACCGCCGTCGCGCTCGTCACCATCCTCAACGTCGTCGTGGTCGGGAACCTCGCCGAGGTCGGAGAGAACTACCGCTTCCGCTTCGTGATCGACCCGCTTGCGCTCGCGCTCGCGACGGTGGGCGCTCGGGAGCTGCTCGTGCGACTTCGGTCGCAGCGCAGAGCCGTCTAGTGACCGAGCTGGCCCGCATCGCCGAGGACGACCGGCGCCACCGCGCCTCTCGCGCTCTCGGCACGATCGTGTCCTGTCCGTGCCGGTCGTCCCGATCTGGCACCGCGCCGGAGTACGCTGGATCGATGCACCGACCCTTCCGTACGCCTTCCCTGCTTACAGGCGCCGCGGCGCTCCTCGTCGCAGCAGCCTCACTTGCCGCTGGCGGCCTCGCGGCGACGCCGTCTGTTCAGCGGTTCCACACCGTCGACACGGGTCTCTGTCCCTTCACGCTGGACGTCAAGGTCGCACGCAGCGTCACCCTGCGCGAGGTCGGCAAGACGTCGGTGCAGGTCTTCGGCCCTTCGACGGTCACGCTGCGCAACACCGCGACCGGCCGAACGGCTGTGCTGCACGGGACCGGGTCGGCGACGCTGAACCCGACGACCGGCAACCTCACCTTCACCGGACATCAGATCTGGCTCGGAAATGGCAACCACGTGCCGTACGCCTCGACCGACGGCAGCGGCGGAATGCCCGCCCCGTTCTTCAAGCTGTCCGGGAACGTCCACCCGCAGGCGCTCGACCCGTGCGCATCCGTCTCGCGGAAGAAGCCGTCGACCACCGCGCGAACGACGGCAGCGCCCTGGCCCATGCCCGCGTACCCCCTCTCACAGATGCACTACGCCGGCCTCGTGCCGATCATCGGGAACCTCGTCCGGCACGACCACGTGCACCTCGACGTGATCGTGGACGGGCACAAGGTCATGATTCCCCCCGGCGTCGGACAGGCCGAGCCAGCGGACACCGGCGCCTGCACCGTGCCGCCCGGCGGGCAGCTCAACGCCGACTGCGCAACCCGCCACTTCGTCAACGCGAAGGTCGTGCTCGGGCCGATCCACCCGCACAGCACGGCGGCGATCGTCCACATCGAGTCCGACCGGGCGACGACCTTCACCCTCGGCCAGTTCTTCGACATGTGGGCTGTCCGTCTCGACGCGCACTGCATCGGGAGCTACTGCGCCGGGGCCGGCAAGGAGCTCCGCGTGTACGTGAACGGCAAGCGCATGACAGGGAACCCCCGCAACGTGGGACTCGGCAACCGGCAGGAGATCGCCGTCGTATTCGGCGGCTCGGGCGACTTCACATCGGTTCCGTCGCGATGGACGGGAACCTGGCCGGGACTCGGCTGCGGCGGGCCGAGCGAGAACGTCTGCCTGCCGTGAGCCTCGGCGCCTGACGGCGACCGATCGAGCTCAGTTGACGTCGATGACGTAGGTCTTCTTCCCGAGCACTGCGGGGGAGAAAAACCAGCGGCCCTTCGTGAGGTTCAGCGTGACCGCACGCTTGCCCCGGAAGGCCTTGGCGGTGATCGCAGCCGTCGACTGCTTGTCCTTGGAGATCATGAAGCCGCTCGTCATGCTCGCATCCGTGATCGCGAAGGTGTACCGGCCCTTCATGAGACTCGTCACCGCCTTGCCATGGAACGCGAGGCTCAGCTTGCCTGAGGTGCTCACAGCGCCGGCGAGCGTGCCGCGGAACGGAACCTTCTTCGAACCGACGAAATCCGTCGAGGTCGCCGTCCCGTGCGCTCTCGACGCGTACCCCGTCGCAGAGACGACCGGGGCTGTTCCCTGGATGTCGGACGTCGTCTTGAACGTATGGACGACACCCGGGAAGGCATCGTTTGTCCAGGTGTACGTCGAGTTCGGGAGGAAGTACGCGTTGTAGCTCTCGTTCGCGACCTCGCCCTCGGTCATGTTGTCGACGACGTTCTCACCCGGGCCGTTCATGCGGAAGCGCGGCAGCGCGGTGCAGCCGCCCGGGCCCCACATCAGCAGCTCGTAGTAGCCGGCGGGGATCACGGTGGCAGCGCCAGTCGTCGTCCCGATCGGTGTGCTGTTCATCGTCAGCGTGATGTTCCCGGTCGTGAAGAACGTGACCTCGAGGGTCAGCGAGTCGGCACTCCTCGCCTGCGCGAGCGGTGCGAACGCGTACAGGGCGGCGACAAGCGCGCCCGTAGCGAGCGGCCCGACCGCCCGTCTGTACCGGAGTACCACAGAGACAGCGTACTCGCCTCTGCCCCCTTTCGGAATGTGACATTTTCAGAAACGGCCAGGAAAGTCGATCGCCGTCGGCTGCACCAGCGGCCGGCCGATCTCGAGCGTGATCTGGGTGTGCTTCTCGAGCGGTACGAGGCGTGGAGCGCCTGTCCAGACCTTGCCGTTGACGATCGTGATGACGGCTCCCCGGACAGGCCCGAGACGACCGGTGCCAAGCGGCTGGCCCCAGATGTCGAAGAGCTCACCGAGGGTGAACCGCCGCGCGGCAGGCGCCTCGACGTGGACGATCCCATCGGCGTAGTGGGTGCTCAGCCACGCCTGGCAGTTCTCGAAGGTCGCCCCGAACTGCCCGGCACGGTAGTTCTGCGGGCCGATCGGAGGCCAGATTCCGATTCCGGCCGGGACGACCCGTGGCCTTCCGTTCACGAAGAGCTCCAGGTGCACGTGATGGTGGAAGCTCAGCGTCTCGTTGCTCTGGCAGGGGATTCCGTCAACGGGCTTCCCGGGGCGGGCGGCCGAGGTCGGCGGGGCAAGCCGCGGGGCTTGCGGGATCGGCACGAGCTCTGCGCCGACGCGTCCGGCGGGAGGCGCTGGCTCAAGTCGGCCAAGGGACGAGAGCGGCTTGAGCGGCGTCTGCGCCGCGAGCGCGGTTGCAGCCGCGGCTGCCGCAAGGCAGGCGCTGATGAGGAACACGCGCACAACCGTCACGCAGCCATCGTAGACCGCCTGCTCCGCGATGGAATGCGTGGAAAACCACCCGGCGCGGATCGGGGGTTCCCCGCGCGCACGCGCCCCGAGAGCTGCGGTATATGTGACGGCGAGACGTGACGAAGCCGGTCGAGCAACTCCATGACGTCATCGTCCGGTTCGCGGGCGACTCGGGCGACGGCATGCAGCTCGTGGGGTCGCAGTTCACGGCCGAGACGGCGCTGCTCGGCAACGACATCTCGACGCTGCCCGACTTCCCCGCAGAGATCCGCGCCCCCACCGGGTCACCCGCGGGCGTCTCGGGCTTCCAGCTCCACTTCGCCGACCACGACATCCTGACACCAGGCGATGCGCCGAACGTCCTCGTCGCGATGAACCCCGCCGCGCTCAAGACGAACCTGCGTGACCTGCCGAAGGGTGAGACCCTCATCGTCGACAGCGACGCCTTCACGGAGCGAAACCTCCAGAAGGCGGGGTACGCGACGAACCCGCTCGAGGATGGATCGCTCGCCGAGTGGCAGGTTCACACGATTCCGATCACGTCGTTCACGGTCGGCGCGCTCGCGGACGTCCCCGGGATCACCCCACGTGAAGCCGGGCGCTCGAAGAACATGTTCGCGCTCGGTCTGATGTCGTGGCTCTACGGCCGCCCGATCGAGCCGACGATCGCGTTCCTCGAGACGAAGTTCGGCGCGAAGCGCCCGGCCATCGCCGAGGCGAACATCAAGGCGCTCCACGCGGGCTATGCGATCGGCGAGACGACCGAGACGTTTGCGGTCACCTACGAGATCAAGCCTGCGGCGCTCCGGCCGGGCACCTACCGCAACATCACGGGCAACCAGGCGCTCGCCTACGGGCTCGTTGCCGCCTCACGTCTCTCGCGCCTCCCGCTCTTCCTCGGCGCCTACCCGATCACACCGGCAAGCTCGGTTCTCGAGGAGCTCTCGGCGCTCAAGCACTTTGGCATCCGCACGTTTCAGGCCGAGGACGAGATCGCCGCCGTCGGCGCGGCCGTCGGCGCGTCGTTCGGCGGCCTGCTCGGCGTCACGTCCTCCTCCGGGCCGGGGATCGTGCTGAAGGCCGAGATGGTGGGCCTCGCGATCATGCTCGAGCTGCCGCTCGTGATCTGCGACGTCCAGCGAGCTGGGCCGTCCACCGGCATGCCGACCAAGCCGGAGCAGGGCGACCTGCTCCTCACTCTCTTCGGACGCAACGGCGAGTCGCCCGTTCCCGTCGTGGCAGCCCACTCTCCGGCCGACTGCTTCGACGCGGCGATCGAGGCCTGCCGGATCGCGCTCAAGTACCGGACACCCGTGTATCTCCTCTCCGACGCCTACCTCGCAAACGGCTCCGAGCCGTGGCGCCTCCCGGACGTCGACACGCTGCCCGACATCTCCACCCCGTTTGCGACCGCCAGGGACGAGGGCGAGCTGTTCCTGCCCTACCGCCGCAACGAGACGACCCTGGCCCGCCCCTGGGCGATCCCGGGCACTCCCGGGCTCGAGCATCGCATCGGCGGGCTCGAGAAGGCCGACCTGACAGGCGAGATCTCCTACGACCCCGGAAACCACGAGCGCATGACACACCTACGCGCCGAGAAGGTGGCGCGCATCGCCGACGACATCCCCGAGCTAGCCATTGACGACCCCGACGGCGACGCCCTCGTCCTCGTGCTCGGCTGGGGTGGAACGTTTGGCCCGATCGCTGCGGCCTGCAAGCGGGTCCGCCACACCGGGCGATCGGTCGCTCACGCCCACCTCGAGCACCTGAACCCGTTTCCGCGGAACACCGGTGAGGTGCTGCGCCGCTACGAACGGGTGCTGGTCCCTGAGATGAACCTGGGCCAGCTCCGGATGCTGATCCGGGCCGAGTTCCTGGTCGACGCCGTCGGCTACAACCGGGTCCGTGGCCTGCCCCTGCGCGCCGGTGAGGTCGCTCACGCAATCGAGGAGCTGATCGACGCGTGAGCGGCGACACCACCCAGACGGCGAAGGACTTCCAGACCGGCCAGCAGGTTCGCTGGTGTCCCGGCTGCGGCGACTTCGCCATCCTCTCGGCCATGCAGTCGTTCGCGCCGGAGCTCGGAATCGAGCGGGAGCGGATCGTGTTCGTGAGCGGCATCGGCTGCGCCGCGCGGTTCCCGTACTACATGAACACCTACGGGATGCACTCGATCCACGGCCGCGCGCCCGCGATCGCGACCGGCCTCGCCGTCTCGCGCCCCGACCTCACGGTGTTCGTCATCACCGGAGACGGCGACGCGCTCTCGATCGGCGGCAACCACCTGATCCACGCGCTGCGCCGCAACGTGAACATCAAGATCCTGCTCTTCAACAACCGGATCTATGGCCTGACAAAGGGGCAGTACTCACCGACGAGCGCTCTCGGCACGGTGACGAAGACGACGCCGATGGGGTCGCTCGACTGGCCGTTCAACCCGCTCAGTCTTGCGATCGGCGCCGAGGCAACGTTCGTTGCCCGCGCAGTCGACACCGACAAGGCCGGGATGCACGAGGTGCTGCGAGCCGCCTACGCCCACCGCGGCAGCGCGTTCGTCGAGATCTTCCAGAACTGCCCGACGTTCAACGACGACGCCTTCGCGTTCGTGCGGGATGACAAGGACGGCGTCAACCGGATCACGCTGCGCCACGGCCAGCCGATCCGCTTCGGTGCGCAGCGGGAGAAGGGGCTACGCCTACGCCTCGACGGGTCGATCGCGACCTGCGACGGCGACGATCCCGACGTGCTCATCCACGATGCGCTCCACGAGACCCCGTCTCTCGCCTTCGCGCTCTCGCGCGTCACACAGGAGACGCACCAGGCAACACCGGTCGGCGTGTTCCGCTCGATCGAGCGTCCCGTCTACGACGATCTGATGACTGACCAGATCGGAGAGGCCAAGGCTGCGCGCGGCGCAGGCGACCTCGCCGAGCTGCTGCGGAGCGGCGAAACCTGGACGATTCCCGAGCCCTGAACGGGATATCCGACGCCGTTTGACACCCGGCGGCGCCTGGTACTAGGGTTGCCCTGACGCGATCGCCTGAGACGGGGACGCGGGGCAACGGTGCCTACAGACCCAGCTTTTGGGTCTCGGGCGCCTTTTTTGTTGGCCCAGCACTCTTTCGCACGACCTGACGATGACCGAGACCACCGCCGAGAAGACCGAGCGCCACCGCGAGCGCATCTGGCATGAGCTGCGCAAGGTGGCGCGGCCGGACTCGCGCTTCCACTGGGACTTCTCGAGCTTCATCACCGACTTCGAGGGGAGCGACCGCTGCGCAGAGCGGCTGGGCGACCTCGTCACGGCGAGCGTCGGCGACGGCCGCCGGATCTTCGTGACCCCCGACAACTGCCTCGAGGAGTTCCGTGCGGGCCTGATCCGCGCCGGGATCCCGTTCGTGATGACGACCTACGGCATCGTGCGTGGGTTCCTCGCGCTCGACCCCACCGACGTCCCCGCAGACGGCGTCCTCCACGCGGCGACCCTCGACGGCTTCGACCGGTACGCCCGTCCGCTCACCCTCGCCGAGCTCGCCGACGGACCCGCCTTCGGGCTGCTCGCGACCGGCGGGTCGGCAGTCAGCCGAAACGGCGTGCGCTTCGGCAAGGGCCACGGCTACTTCGACTTCGAGTACGCCGTGCTCTCCGAACTCGGCCTCCTCGACGCCTCGACCCAGGTCGCCGACGTCGTGCACGACTGCCAGTACGTCGACGACGTCCTTGACGCCGAGGCGCACGATGTCCCGGTCGACTGGATCGTCACCCCGACCCGGACGCTGCGCGTCGACGGCCCGCCCAGGCCACCCGGCCGCGTGCACTGGGATCTCGTCCCGGGTACCGAGTTCGACGATCTCGAGATCACCGCCGAGCTCCGCGCTCGCGCCCACCCACGTCCCAACTCGACCCAACCAACCCCGTAAGGAGGATCACCCGTGGCAGCCCTTTCCCGTCGTGAGTTCGTCCGTCGCTCCGCCGCAGGCGGCGCAGCACTGTTCGGAGGAAGCTCACTTCTTCGTGCCGGTGAGGCGCTCGCCTCGTCGAGCGCTGGAACCACCAAGCTCGCGATGCAGTCGGCGTGGATCAACGACTTCGAGTTCCTCGGCTACTTCATCGGCATGACGAACGGGTACTACAAGGCGCAGGGGATCGACCTGAACTACCTCTCGGGCGGCCCGTCGGTGATCCCGGAGAGCTCGCTGCTCTCGAAGAAGGCCCCGATCGCCCTGACGACGCCCGACACGACGATCAAGGCGATCGCAAGCGACGGCGCCCCGTTCGTGATCATCGGCGCCCAGTTCCAGAAGAGCCCGCTCGGTGTCGTCAGCCTGGCGAAGAAGCCGGTGCACACGCCGAAGGACCTGATCGGCAAGACGCTCGCCGTCCCGCCGGTGAACACCCTCGCGATCGAGGCGATGCTGAAGATCAACGGGATCGACAAGTCGAAGGTGAAGATCGTTCCGTACTCCTACGACCCGACCCCGCTGCTCAAGGGCGAGATCGACGCGTCGATCGACTTCACCGACGACCTGCCGTTCACGATCCAGCAGGCAGGCGAGAAGCCGGTGTCGTTCCTGCTCTACGACCACGGCTACCCGCTCTTCAACGACACCGTCGTCGTCACCAAGGACGCGCTTGCCTCACAGCGCGACCTTCTCGTCAAGTGGCTCCGCGCGAGCCGCAAGGGCTGGGTCGAGAACTTCAAGGATCCGAAGGCGTATCCGGCCAAGTTCAAGGACAGCTACTTCAAGGGCAACGGGCGGACGATCGAGAACGAGATCTTCTCGAACACCGTGCAGAAGAAGCTGATGGAGAGCCCGAACGGGATCTACTCGATGAGCGAGGCCGCGATCGAGAAGAACCTGAAGGCGCTGCGCGCGATCGGCATCAAGGGCACGCGCAAGATGTTCGACACCACCCTGCTCGACGAGATCTAGGCGTGGAAGTCCCGGAGACGGCCCGTCCGACGGACGGCTCCCAGGACCACGGCGACGCAGACAGCGCCGCCGTGGTCCGCGTCTCCGAGGTCTCGCGCACCTTCGCGCTCAAGGGAGGGACAGTCCCTGCGCTCGACGCCGTCTCGCTTGAGGCCCCCGTCGGCTCATTCCTTGCGCTGATCGGGCCGTCCGGCTGCGGCAAGTCGACGCTCCTGCGCCTCCTCGGCGGACTCGACCAGCCAGACTCGGGCTCGCTCAGCGTCGCCGGTGCGACACCAGACGAGCTCCGCCGCGCCGGTCGGCTCGGCGTCGCGTTCCAGGATCCAGCGCTCCTGCCGTGGCGGAACGTGCGCAAGAACATCGCGCTGCCGCTCCAGGTGCTGAAGCGCCCGGCAGACCCGGCGCGCATCGATCACCTGATCGACCTCGTTGGGCTACGCGGCTTCGAGGACGCCGTCCCCTCACAGCTCTCCGGCGGCATGCGCCAGCGCGTCTCGATCGCGCGCGCCCTGGTCACCGAGCCCGAGATCCTGCTCCTCGATGAGCCGTTTGGCGCGCTCGACGAGATCCTGCGCCGCCAGCTCAACCTGGAGCTCCAGCGGATCTGGCTCGAGCAGCGACCGACAACAGTGCTCGTGACGCACGCGATCGACGAGGCGGTGTTCCTCGCCGATCGGATCGTCGTGATGAGCGCGCGGCCGGGCCGCGTCGTCGAGATCGTCGACGTCCCGTTCGAGCGGCCGCGGCGTCCCGAGGTGATGAAGACCCCCGAGTTCCACGCGCTCGCCGACCGCCTCTCGGATCTGCTCTTCGGGCAGGGCGCCGGGTGAACCAGCACGAACGCCGCTGGCCCGCGACTGTTGTATCGCTCGCGGTCGTCGCGGTCATCTGGGAGATCGTCGGGCGCCTCGAGCTGATCGGCAGCGGCGCGTTTCCCCCGCTCGCCCACATCGCAACGCAGCTCTGGCACGACCGGGGCGACTATCCGCGCCACACGCTCGGAACGGTCGAGGCGGCCTCGCTCGGCTTCCTGATCGGGAACACCGTGGCGATCATGCTCGCCCTCGCCTTCTCTCGCTGGCCGCCGCTCGAGCGCGTGCTCCGGGGCGTCGGGCTGACCCTCTTCAGCGTCCCTTTCATCGCGCTCGTTCCGGTGCTGCTGATCGCCTTCAGCACGAACACCGCCCGGATCGTGCTTGCCGCACTCGCGGTGTACTTCCCGACGATGGTCTCGACGCTGGTCGGGCTCCGGCAGGTCGACCAGCGACTCGTCGACGTCGTCACCGTCTCGGGCGGCGGCGAGCTGGCCGTGCTCCGGCTCATCCGTCTGCGGGCATGCCTGCCGGCGCTCTTCGCCGGTCTGCGGATCGCGGCACCCGCAGCGATGCTCGGGGCGATGCTCGCCGAGTTCGGCGGCGGGTTCCGCTGGGGGCTCGGCAGCTACCTGCTCGGATCGCTCGGACAGGCAAACCCGGCGCGGATCTGGGGGATCGGCCTCGTCGCGACTGCGGTCGCCGCATTCGGGTACGCCGTCTTCGCGTTGATCGGCAGCCGGGTCGCCGGGGCGACGTCGAGCGTCACCACAGCGACCGCTGGGCCGGAGGCGCTCGAAGGTGACGGCCGCGAGCCGCTCTGGGCAAAGGCTGGCTTCTCGCTGGCCTCGGCCGCCGTCGTGCTCGGCGTCTGGGCCTTTGGTCTGCGGCTGCTCGGCATCTCGCCGATCGTCGCGAAGACACCGCTCGCGGTGGTCAAGTACCTGACGACCGGCCCGGGAGCCGCGACAGCGCGGCACGAGCTGCTGAGCGCGCTCGGTCAGACGCTCCCGCTGATGTTCCTCGGGCTCGCCTGCGGGCTCGCAGCGGCCTTCGTGCTCGCGCTCGTGCTCAGCCTGCGCCCGGCAGTCGGGCATGCGTTCCTGCCGTTCGCGCTCGTCTCGCAGACGATGCCGCTGCCGGCGCTCACGCCGCTCCTCGTTCTCGTATTCGGCCGAGGCGTGCTCGCGATCGTGATGGTGACGATCTCGGTGACGTTCTTCCCGGCGTTCGTGACGATCGCCCAGGGCCTCGCCCAGGCCCCGCGCGGGCCGAGCGACCTGGTCCAGGCCTACGGCGGCAACTCGGTCGGTGTGCTCCGCTTCGTCGGTCTTCCGAACGCCATCCCGCACCTACTCACAGCGACACGGCTTGCCGCTCCCCGCGCGCTCCTCGGGGTGATGATCGCCGAGTTCCTGGCGACCGGAACGGGCATCGGCAACCTGATCAACCAGGCCCGCGGGCTCCTCGACTACGGGATGATCTGGGCCGTAGCTGCGGCGGCGGTGATCGTCGCGCTCACGCTCACCCAGCTCGTCGGGGCGATCGAGCACCGCGTCTGGCGCCGGTTTGCCTCCTGACCTACCGCCCCGCTCTCCGTAGAGTCATCGACATGCGTCTCCGGCCTGCCTGCGCCGTCGCCATCTCGCTCCTGGTGGCAGCGCCTGCCACGGCGGCGATCGTCCCGGGGCGAGGAGTGGGCGGGGCGACGATCGGAATGAGCCCCGCCCAGGCGCGGGCCGCGCTCGGCGCACCGCGAAGCAGCCTGCATGGCACGAACGACTTCGGCCCGTGGGTCGAGTACCGGTACCCGAACGTCGTCGTCAGCTTTCAGAGCGGCACCGGCGCGACCACGATCACGACCGGCAGCCGGACGGAGCGCACCGGGAAGGGCATCGGCGTCGGCTCGACCGTCGCCGAGCTGACCCAGCGGATCACGGGCGCGCGCTGCCTGACGGAGCTCGACCACCGGCACTGTTACGTCGGCCGTTGGATGCCCGGTGAGATCGTCACCGACTTCTCGATCCGCGGCGAGCGGATCGTGCAGGTGACGGTCGGCCGCGTTCTGGACTAGCGCGTCAGAAGAGCGACTGCTTCGGCGTCTTCAGCACGAAGCCATGCTTCGTGGCGTTCGAGCAGCGAACCTGAGCCGGAGTGAGCGTGCAGGTGAAGCCCGACCGCACGAACCGGCGCACCGGGGCGCCCTTCTTCTCGATCGGGTTCGAGTCGAAGATCAGCTCCGCCGCACGTTCGGAGCGGTGCAGCCGCAGGGTCAGCGCGCCACCGTCGGTTCCTCGCACGCGGCGGTCGGTGCACTTGAGCTCCTGGAAGCCCGAGAAGCTCGAGTACCGGCAGACGACGCTCGAACCGGGGTTCGAGAAGAACGTCAGCTCATCGCTGCTTCGCCCCGCGGCCGACGCGGCGAGCACGAGTGCCAGAGCGCCTGCGACGACCGTTCCCTTCATGGCCCCTCCGTCTCTCGGTGGAGACCCAAGTCGAGCAGCGGGTGCTGCGGCAGGCATCGGCGAGAACCCCGACGAGGCTCCGCAGGAGGCCGCACACCGCCTCCCTCCAGCCGGCGTCCTGGTGGCGATTCGGATCGGCGATGCGGGTTGTCCGGCGGGCGGGGCCGACCTGCACCCCGCCCGCCGTCGTCGTCCTCGATCAGGCGGCCGGAGTGGCGGGCCTGCCGGACGCATGCGTCCCGGCGGTTCCCGCGTGGCCGAGCATCGGAGCGACCCCTGCAACAACACCGACACCGAGACCGGCCGCGAGGCCGATCACTGCAACTGCAAGTGTCGGATAGATCACCGCCGCCTCCTGCAGAAGGGCAAGAACACCCAGACCTGCAACGAGGCCGGCGAGCGACGTGCGGAGGAGGCGAAGCGGCGCGAAGCCGCCGGCACCGCCGAACGTCCCGAAGAGCAGCCCGGCGCCGCCAATCAGCGCAGCGGCCAGGCCGCCGACACCGATCACGCTCGTGAGCGGGTTGCCCTTCACGCGCACGAGTGCCGAACCGTTACAGACGAGGCCCGGCCCCGTGCCGGTACCCGTCACCTTGTAGAGGCCCACGCCGTAGGCCGCGTAGTCCTTCACCGGAATGGTGTCGCGGTAGACCGGCGTGCTCACGGTCTTGTCCTTGACGACCCACGAGAACCCGGCAAACGCCAGGCTGATCTTCACGTGCGTGAGCTGACCGCTCGCGCTCATCACGAGCGGTACCGATGCGTCATGAGCAACGACGATCGGCTTGTCCGTCGCCCCGGTGCCGAAGGTTCCAACGTTCGTTCCGGCAAGGGTCGCCGAGCATGGCCCGGTGATGCCGGCGCTCGCACTGAGCGCAGACGCACCGATGACCGTGAACCCGACGGCCGTAAGGATGGCGACGTGCTGCCAAGCATGGCGCCTCATTTTGGGCACCTCCTTTTCTCTGCACTCCGAGTCTCCCCGTCGACCGCAGTGGGATCATCGGCGGATTCAATGACGGCGTTGCGGCATCACCGCACGGTCAACGTGCCGGAGCGCGCCTGCTCAGCGAGAGCGGCGCACGCGCCGGACGTGCAGCACGTAGAGCGGCAGGCCCAGTGCGAGGAAGAGCATGACGGCGCTCGCCCACGCCGACGAGTGCTTGATCCCGTTTCGCTCGGCGTGGAAGAACACGGCCGTCCCCGCAGCAGCAGCGAACAGAAATGCGATCAGGAACTGCGGACTCGAGAACGCGGGCATCGCGGCGAGCTTAGACGGTTGCTCTCTGCGGTTGCGGGGGCCACGCGCAACACCTACCCTGACTCCGACGTTCGATCGCCGACGAGAGGGGGCCGAAGAATGAAGGACATGACCGACACGACGACGGCCGCCCGGGCGACAACCCCCACGGTCTGAGCACGCACGCCGACACCTCTGGCGCCGGTCAACCGCCGCTGTTTGCGCTCACCGACCTGGGCTGGGACGAGACGTTCGCCCGTGATCTGCCGACCGGGCTGACCGCGGGACGCATCACGGCCGTCCATCGCGGCGAGTTCGACGTACGGACGGTCGACGGCCCGGCGCGGGTGCTGATCCCCGGGCGCTTCGCCCACGAGCGGATCGACATCGGTGTCGGAGACTGGGTCGGGCTCGAAGGCGACCTCGTCCGCGTGGTGCTCCCGCGCCGCAGCGCGATCGTCCGGAACGCCGCCGGACGGACGACGACGGTGCAGACGCTCGCCGCAAACGTCGATCTGGCCTTCGTCGTCAGCTCCTTAGGGCCCGACCTTGAGCCGCGACGGATCGAGCGCTACCTGGTCGCAGTCCGTGAGAGCGGCGCGACGCCGGAGATCGTGCTCAGCAAGGCCGACCGCGTCGACGACCCCGGCCCGCTCGTCGCACTCGTCGAATCGGTGTCCGCAGACATCCCGATCCACGTCGTCAGCGCTGTGACCGGCCTGGGCTGCGACGCCCTCCGCGCGCGGATCACCCCGGGGACGACTGCCGTGCTTCTCGGCTCGAGCGGGGTCGGAAAGTCAACGCTCGTCAACCGCTTCGTCGGCCGCGACGTCATGGCGACCCGGGCGACACGGGGCGACGACGAAGGCCGGCACACGACATCCCATCGCGAGCTGATCCTGCTGCCGGGAGGCGGCGTGCTCATCGACAGCCCGGGGATACGAGAGCTGCAGCTCTCGGAGGTCACGACCGGACTGGCCGATGCGTTCAACGACGTCGAGGAGCTCGCTGCCGACTGCCGCTTCGCCGACTGCGCTCACGGCAAGGAGCCGGGCTGTGCCGTCACGGCCGCCGTCGAAGCGGGGGCGCTTCCCGCGGTGCGGCTCGAGAGTTGGCGCAAGCTCCAGGGGGAGCTTCGCGTGATCGCGACGAGGACGACCGAGCTCGCCCGCAAGGCCGAGCAGGGCCGCCCCGATGACTCGATCAGACCACGCGGTCCCAGGCCTCGGTAAGGACGTCCCCGAGGATGCCGACCAGCTCGTCGAACTGGTTCTGACCGGCCACGAGCGGCGGGCAGATCAGCACGACCGGGTCGCCGCGGTCGTCGGCGCGACAGATCAGACCCTTCTCGAACAGCCGGTTTGAGAGGAAGCCTCGGAGAAGCGACTCCGACTCCGCCGCCGAGAACGTCTCGCGAGTCTCCTTGTTCTTCACGAGCTCGATCGAGTAGAAGTACCCGGTTCCGCGGAGGTCGCCCACGATCGGCAGGTCGAGGAGCTGAGCGAGCTTTGCTCGGGCTCCGGCCTCGTTTGCCTGCACGTGTTCGATCAGCTTCTCGCGCCGCATGATCTCGATGTTCTTCAGCGCGATCGCCGCCATCACCGGGTGGCCACCGAACGTGAGGCCGTGGCCGAACGTGGTGCGGCCGTCAAGGAACGGCTCGGCGACCGCGTCGGTCGCGATGACCGCGCCGATCGCCGCGTACGCCGACGACAGGCCCTTCGCCGAGGTGATCAGGTCGGGCTTGATGTCGTACTTCGCCGATCCGAACCACTCGCCGAGGCGGCCGAAACCGGTAATCACCTCGTCGGCGCAGAGCAGGATCCCGTAGCGATCGCAGATCGCGCGCACGCCGGCGAAGTACCCCGCCGGCGGCGTGAAGATGCCGCCGCCGTTCTGCACCGGCTCCATGAACACGACCGCGACGGTCTCCGGCCCGGCCTGCACGATTGCGGACTCGAGATCGTCGAGCAGGAATGCGGTGAACTCGGCCTCCGTTTCGCCGTCCGGACGGTGGTAGCGGTTCGTGTTCCGAACGTTGATGACGTCGGGCACGAGCGGCTCAAACGGTGCTCGTAGCGTTGGCAGCGCCGTGATCGAGAGCGCTCCCATCGTGGTGCCGTGATAGGCCAGCCGACGCGAGACGGCCTTCCAGCGCCGCTCGCCGCGGGCCGCGTGGTACTGGCGCGCCAGCTTCCACGCCGACTCCACAGCCTCGGAGCCGCCCGAGACGAAGAACACCCGGTTGAGATCGCCGGGGGCGAGCTTCGCGATCTCACCGGCGAGCTCGATCGCGCGCGGGTGCGCGTACGACCAGTTCGTGAAGAACGGCAGCTCGCGCATCTGGGCGAGCGCCGCCTGGCCGACCTCCTCACCGTGGGAGTAGCCGATCTGCACCGCGAAGAGCCCCGCGAGCGCGTCGAGATACCGCTTCCCGTTGGAGTCCTCCAGGTAGCAGCCGTCGCCGCGCACGATGATCGGCGGCGCGCTCCCTCCCATGCGCGTGAAGTGCAGCCAGAGGTGGTCTTGGGCGATCTGCTGGAGATCCATGGAGCCTCGGATGTCGGGGGTTTATGAGACGACGGTCAGGTGTTCTTGGCCATCACGTGCTTGATCTGGGTGTAGTCCTCGAGGCTGTAGGCCGAGAGGTCCTTGCCGTAGCCGGACTGCTTGTAGCCGCCGTGCGGCATCTCGGAGACGAGCGGGATGTGGTCGTTGATCCAGACCGTCCCGAACTGCAACTTCCGCGCCGCGTTGAGCGCCCGGCCGACATCCCGTGTCCACACCGACGCTGCGAGGCCGTAGTTGACGTCGTTTGCCCAGGCGAGCGCCTCCTCGTCAGAGGCGAATCGCTGCACCGTGACGACGGGTCCGAACACCTCGCGCTGGACGATCTCGTCGCGCTGGCGAACGCCCGTGACGACTGTTGGCTCGACGAAGAACCCGCGCTCACCGACGCGGCCGCCGCCGGTCAGGACGGTGGCGCCCTTTGCGCGGTCGAGGAAGCCGAAGACGCGCTCCTGCTGCGAGTGCGAGATCACCGGCCCCATGTCGATGTCGGCGCCATTCCCGGGATCACCGACGCGCAGCGACTCGACCGCCGGAACGAGCTCCTCGAGTAGGCGGTCGTAGATCTTCGGCCCTGCGATGACGCGCGAGGCGGCCGTGCAGTCCTGCCCGGAGTTCCAGAAGCCGCCGATCTTGATCCCCTCCGCGACCGCTGCCGGATCGGCGTCGTCGAAGACGATCACCGGCGCCTTTCCGCCAAGCTCGAGATGCACGCGCTTGAGCGTGTCGGCCGCGGTGCGGGCAATCGTCTTGCCGGTCTCGACGTCGCCCGTGAGCGAGACGAGCCGAACATCGGGGTGGGTGACGATGCGCTCACCGACGGGGACACCGTCGCCGGTGACGACGTTCAGGACGCCTGCTGGGAGCACGCCCTGCGCGAGCTCGGCGAAGCGAAGGAGCGAGAGCGGCGTCTGCTCGGACGGCTTCAGCACCTGGGTGTTCCCCGCGGCGAGAGCCGGTGCGAGCTTCCACACGGCCATCATCAGCGGGTAGTTCCACGGGGCGATTCCGCCGACCACGCCGAGCGGCTCTCGCCGGATCATCGAGGTGTAGCCGCGCATGTACTCACCCGCGCTCTTACCCTCGGGGAGGCGAGCAGCGCCGGCGAAGAAGCGAAGGTTGTCGACGCACACCGGCAGCTCGTCCCGCGCGTAGCCAAGCGGCTTGCCGACGTTACGCGACTCGATCTCGGCGAGCTCCTCGGCGTTGTCCTCCATCACCTGCGCGAGGGCGAGCAGCGCCTCGGCGCGCTCACCCGGGGTCGTCTCGAGCCACTCGACGAGAGCGCCCTTCGCGGCCTCGACCGCCGCGTCGACGTCCGCGGCGCCGCAGCGCGGAACCGTGGCGATCGTCTCCTCGGTCGCCGGGTTGAGCACGTCCATCGTCTCACCGGACAGAGCCGGGACAAACTGCCCACCGATGAAGACCTTTCCCTCGGTTTCGGACATGCGCAGACCGACTGTAGCGCGCCGCGAACGGTCGTGAGAAGCTCGCTTACTCGGGTCGCAGAATCCCGCTCTCGCGCGTCAGGCGCTGAGCGAGGATCACCGGGACGATCGTGACGGCGAGGACGAGCAGCACGATCACGTTGACCTCGGGGAGGGTCTGGCCAAGCCGGATGTTCCCGAAGATCCAGAGCGGCAGGGTGTTCTGCGCGCCGGCGGTGAACGTCGTCACGATCACCTCGTCGAGGGAGAGAGCGAACGCGAGCAGCCCTCCGGAGATGAGCGCCGTCGAGATCGTCGGCAGGGTCACGAAGCGGAACGTCTGCCACCCGTCGGCACCAAGATCGGCCGAGGCCTCGGTGAGCGCCCCCGGCACCCGGCGCAGCCGGGCGAGCACGTTGTTGTAGACGGTGACGACGCAGAGGGTTGCGTGCCCGACGACCTCGACATCCGCAACCACCGACAGTCCCTCGCCTGCTCCAGCCACGTCGGCGCGACTGTAGCTGCCCGAGACGCGGCCTACCCGGCGGATTCGGCCTTGCGCAGGCCGCGCATCGCCCAGAGCAGGAAGCCGACGACGAGGCCGAGGCCGACCGCGTACGCCGCGGCGACCTGAGTCGGCGAACCCTCGATGAAGCCGCGGCCCGACTCGACAACGAACGTGAGCGGATTGACGACAGCCACGCCGTGGATCCAGCCGCGCAGGAGCGAGAGTGGCACGTACACCGGGGCGAAGAAGAGCACGAGGAACACCGGCATCTGCATGATCGGGCCGGCCTGCATCGTCCGTAGCCGCATCGCGACGCCGCAGGCCCAGAGCACGGCCGCGGCGTTCAGGAGCAGCCCGAGCCCGTAGAGGCCAAGCAGGTCGATCCCGTTCCCGCCGACGCGCATCTGGAAGACGAGCGCGACGACGGTCAGGAGTACCGCCGTGACCAGCCAGCGGACGAGCGCGGCGAAGGCGTAGCCGAGCACGATCCCGGTGCGGTGCGGTGCGGCCAGCAGAAGACGCCGCCCGAACCCGCTCTCGAAGTCGCGGGCGATCCCAAAGCCGGTGAAGACGCCGCCGAACGCCGCGGACTGGAGCAGCACGAAGACAAACTGGAATGCCGTGTAGCCGCCGTGGAAGTCGAAGCCCGGCGCCTTCTGGATCTGCGAGAGCCCGCCGGCGAACGCGGTGAAGAAGAACAGAGGGAAGATCAGCGAGGGAAAGAGCAGCAACGGGTTCGTGAAGACGTTGTGGAGCGTCCGCCAGGCGACGCCCGAAGCGACGGTGAGGACTCTCATGCCCGCGCGACCCTCTGGCCGAGCGCCCGGCTCGCGAGCGTGACTCCAACGACGGCGACGGTGCCGGCGACGCCGAAGCCGAGCGCGAGCGCCTCGCCGTCCCAGCCGGTCGTGATCAGGCTCCGCACGCACTCGAGCAGGTACGAGACGGGGTTGGCCGTCGCGACGTACCGGAACCAGGTGATCCCGATCAGGTTCCGCGGCATCGCCATCGACGAGATGAAGAGGAAGACGAAGAAGAGCGGGAAGAACCCCTGAACCGCCTCGCCTGAGCCGGTGCGCAGCGCGAGCATGATCCCGAGCGCACCGAAGCCCAGCGTGACGAGAAACGAGAAGGCGAAGAGGACGGCGACACCACCGACGCCTGCGGCGAACCCGGAGCCCGCCGCCAGGCCGACTGTGAGATAGACGAGTGCTTGCAGCAGGCCGAGGGCGGCGACGCCGCCGAGCTGCCCGGCGAGCAGTGCCAACCGCCGCATCGGCGTGAGGGCAAGCCGGTTGAGGAAGCCGGTCTGGATGTCGCGCGCCAGATCCGTTCCTGCGTTCATCGTGGCAAAGAGGGCCCCCTGGATGAACGGTACTGCGAGCAGAAATGCGAGCGCGGACTTGGCCGGAAAGCCGGGCAGGTTGACCTCGGAGCGCAGCCCGCCGGAGTTGACGGCGAGGAGCATCAGCGGAAACACAAGCGGGCTGATCACGTTGGCGGGCTGCCGCAGCGTCCGCACCACGGAGCGCCGCGCAAGGATGTAGACCTGGTCGGCGAACACGCTGTTCAACGCGCGTCGCCGCCCGTGACCGACGCGGTCATTCGGCCATGCCCATCGCGAGGCCGCTGTCGTCTGCTGCACCTTCGAGAGAGCGGCCCGTCTTCGCGAGGAAGACGTCGTCGAGCGAGGGCTGGTGGAGCTGCAGGTGCTCGACCCCGATCGCCTCGGCGTCGAGGGCGCGCACGATCTCGGCGAGATCCGTCGCACCCGCACGCAGGCGCACGGCCACCCCGTGCGCAGAGGCGACGTGCTCGCCAAACCGCGCCATCATCGCCTCCATCCGCTCGAGGTCGTCGCGCTGAGCGGGGATCACCTCGACCGTCGGGCGTCCGACCTCGGCCTTCAGTGCCGCGGGTGTCCCCTCGGCGACGATGTGGCCGTGGTCGATGATCCCGACCCGTCCTGCGAGCACGTCGGCCTCTTCGAGGTACTGCGTGGTGAGGAATACCGTGACGCCGTCCTCGCGAGCCAGCCGGGCGACCTCCTCCCAGAGCGCCGTGCGGCTCTGGACGTCGAGACCCGTCGTCGGCTCGTCGAGGAAGAGGATGCGTGGTCGATGGACGAGTGCGAGCGCGAGATCGAGGCGACGCTTCATCCCGCCCGAGTAGCCACGCACCTTGCGGTCGGCAGCCTCGGTGAGGCCGACCCGGTCGAGCAGCTCGTCGGCGCGGCGCGAGCGATCAGCACGCGGGAGCCCCTGCAACGTCGCCTGCAGCCGAAGGTGCTCACGCCCGGTGAGGAGAGGATCGAGGGCGGCCTCCTGGAGCGCCGCGCCGATCTGCATCCGAACCTGAGGGCCCTCGCGCACGACGTCATACCCGGCGACGAGCGCCGTGCCAGAGGTTGGCGGGAGCAGCGTCGTGAGCATGTGCACGGTCGTCGACTTGCCGGCGCCGTTCGGGCCAAGGAAGCCGTAGATCTCACCCGGGGCGACGGTGAGGCTGATCCCGTCGACTGCCCTCGGCCCCTTCTTGTATTCGCGAACGAGGTCGCGGACGTCGATAGCGAGTTCGGTCATGCGACAAGCCTACGGATCAAACAGCCCCTCGCGGAGGCCTCGTGCCACGGGTGGCCCAGGGCCCCGAGGCCCCAGGCCACCAACTGGATGGAGGCTGGCGAGCCGGTTCCAACCTAGTAGCCGGGCCCGCAGCGGTGGGTTACGAAATGGGGTCAAAACGGAGACAGGCCGGCAGGCCGGAGCGACGGCTGCGAACGCGTCGGTGGCGGCGTAGACTCGCCACGAGCGTTGCACTCGGGAGGTCGCGCCGTCGGCTTCCGCAACCGGCAAGGAGGAGACGTTGCTGACACGCGAACAGCTCGAGGCCGATGTCCAGGCCGGGACGATCGACACGGTCGTCTGCGCGTTCACCGACATGCAGGGGAGGCTCCTCGGCAAGCGCGAGGAGGCTCACTACTTCGTCGAGGAGACCATCGGCCACGGGCTCGAGGGCTGCAACTACCTGCTGGCCTTCGACATGGAGATGGAGCCGCAGCCGGGCTACGCGATGGCGGGCTGGGATCGCGGCTACGGCGACTTTCACCTGAAGCCCGACCTGGCCACGCTGCGCAAGATCCCGTGGCTCGAGGGAACCGCGCTCGTCCTCTGCGATGTCGCGCTGACCGAGGGCGGGCCGGTCGTCGCGTCACCCCGGCAGGTGCTGGCCGCCCAGATTGCACGGGCACGGGCCGCGGGGTTCGAGCCGATGGTCGGCTCCGAGCTCGAGTTCTACTTGCTCAAGGAGTCCTACGCGGAGGCGCACGCGAAGCACTACCGCGACCTCACGCCGTCGGTCCCGTACACCCTCGACTACTCGATCCTCGCGACCACCTACGACGAGGGTCTGATCCGGCAGATCCGCAACGGCATGCAGGCCGCCGGGATCGCCGTTGAGAGCTCGAAGGGCGAGGCGTGGCCGGGACAGCAGGAGATCAACTTTCGCTACTCCGACGCGATGCGCATGGCCGACAACCACGTGATCTACAAGAACGGCGCGAAGGAGATCGCCCACCAGAACGGCTGCTCGATCACGTTCATGGCGAAGCCCGACCACAGCTGGATCGGCAGCTCCTGCCACGTCCACATGAGCCTGTGGCGCGACGGCGAGAACGCGTTTGCTGGCGGCGGTGAGATCTTCGACCACTTCCTCGCGGGCTGGATCGACGCGACGGCCGAGCTTGGCGTGTTTCTGGCGCCGACGATCAACTCGTACAAGCGCTACACCGCCGCGAGCTGGGCACCGACGACGCTCGCCTGGGGCAACGACAACCGCACGTGCGGCTTCCGGGTCGTCGGGCACGGGAACGGCCAGCGGATCGAGACGCGGATCCCGGGCGGCGACGTCAACCCGTACCTCGCAATCGCCGCACTGATCGCCGCTGGCCTTCACGGGATCGAGAACCGCCTCGAGCTTCCGCCGCCGCTCGACGGGAACGCGTACGAGTCGGACGCGCCTCGCTTCCCGTCGACGCTCCGCGACGCAATCACCGCCCTCGAGAACGGGAAGATGGCACGTGGCGCGCTCGGGGACGACGTCGTCGACCACTACCTCAACTACGCCCGCACCGAGCAGCGGCTGTTCGACCAGGTGGTCACCTGTTACGAGCGCGAGAGGCTCTTCGAGCGTGGCTAGACCGGTTGTCGGTATCACGACCTACGTCGTGCCGGCCCGCTTTGGCGTGTGGGACATCGAGTCGGCGCTCGTCCCGTACGACTACGTGCGTGCCGTGGAGCAGGCCGGGGCGCGGGCGTTGCTCGTGCCGCCGTCGACCGACGGGATCGCCGAGGTGATCGACGCGGTCGACGGGCTGATCTTCTCCGGCGGCTCCGACCTCGACCCCGAGCTCTACGGCCAGGAGGCGCACCCCGAGACGACGGGCATCGTCGCCGGGCGTGACGCCGCCGAGGTCGCGCTGCTGCGGGCGGCGCTCGACCGCGACCTGCCGGTGCTCGCGATCTGCCGGGGCTCGCAGGTACTGAACGTGGCGCTCGGAGGCGATCTCGTGCAGCACGTGCCCGACGTGGTCGGGCACGACCGGCACAGGGAGACGGCGGGCGTCTTCGCCGACCACGACGTGGCCGTCGAGGCGGGGACGCGGCTTGCGTCGGTGATCGGCGATCGGATCCCGGTGAAGTCGCATCACCACCAGGGCTTCGGCCGGCTCGGCACCGGTCTGCGCGCTGCGGCGCGTGATGAGGACGGGCTCGTGGAGGCGCTCGAGGCTCCGTCCAGGCGGTTTACCGTCGGGGTCCTCTGGCATCCGGAGGCGGGCGAGGACGCTCGACTCTTCGAGGAGCTCGTCGCGCAGGCCGCCGCCTACCGCGAGGCACGAGCGAGGTAGAGATGCTGTCCCCGGCTCGCCGAATCGTGTTCAATCCGGTGCCGTGGCGCTGACCGTCCTCAACCCCGCGACCGAGCTACCGATCGCCGAGCTGGCGCAGGCCGGGCTCGAGGAGACCGATGCTGCGGTCGCACGGGCAACGGCCGCTTTTCCTGCCTGGAGCGGCGTCGCACCAGACGACCGCGCCCGTCTCCTTCGTCGAGTCGCGACGCTCGTCGAGGAGCACGCCGAGGAGCTCGCCCAGATCGAGTCGCAGAACGTCGGCAAGCCGATCTCGGGCGCCCGCGGCGAGGTCGGGATGGTCGCGCAGGTCTTCCACTACTACGCCGGTGCGGTCGACAAGCACTGCGGGGAGACGATCCCGGTCGCCGGCGGCATGGACGTCACGTTCCGGGACCCGCTCGGCGTTGTCGGGCTGATCGTCCCGTGGAACTTCCCGCTCAACATCGCCTCGTGGAAGCTCGGCCCGGCGCTTGCCTGCGGCAACACGGTGGTGCTCAAGCCGGCCGAGCTGACGCCGCTCTCGGCACTTCGACTCTCGGAGCTGATCCTCGATGCGGGCATCCCGGAGGGCGTCGTCAACGTCCTTGTCGGGCCGGGCCGTGTCGTCGGGAGCCGGCTCGTCGAGCATCCCGACGTCGCCAAGATCGGCTTCACCGGCTCAACCGAGGTCGGTCGTGGCGTCATGCAGGGTGCAGCCGCGACGATCAAGCGTGTCACGCTCGAGCTCGGCGGCAAATCAGCGAACGTGATCTTTGCCGACGCCGATCTCGAGCGCGCTGCGGCGTCGGCGCCGTACTCGGTGTTCGACAACGCCGGCCAGGACTGCTGCGCCCGCTCGCGGATCCTCGTGCAGCGCTCGGTCTATGACCGATTCGTCTCGCTGCTCGTTGAGGCGACCCGCAACGTCAAGGTCGGTGACCCGCGCAACGACGCGACCGAGATGGGCCCGCTGATCTCGGCTGCGCATCGCGAGACGGTCGCCTCGTTCGTCGAGGGTGAGCCGCTCTTCCGCGGTGACATTCCGGACGGCCCCGGGTACTGGTACCCGTGCACGCTCATCGAGGCCGGTAACGACGACCGGATCGCGCGTGAGGAGGTCTTCGGCCCGGTCGCCGTGGTGATCCCGTTCGATGACGAGGCCGACGCGATCAGGATCGCGAACGACACGCCGTACGGGCTCTCCGGCTCGATCTGGACCCGTGACAGTGCGCGCGCGATCCGGGTTGCGCGCGCACTCGAGACCGGGGTGCTCTCGGTCAACTCGAACAGCTCGGTGCGCGTCTCGACGCCGTTTGGTGGGTACAAGCAGTCTGGCTTTGGCCGTGAGCTCGGGATGCATGCGCTCTCGGCCTACTCGGAAGTGAAAAACGTGTTCTTCTCGACGGAGGGATGAGTCATGGGCCGCCTTGACAGCAAGGTTGTTGTGATCACCGGTGCGGGAGGCGGCATGGGCCGTGACGCCTCGATCCTGTTCACGCAGGAGGGCGCGAAGGTGTGCGCCGCCGACGTGAACCTGGCGGCGGCCGAGGAGACGGTCGCCCAGTGCGGCGGCGACGCGTTCGCGATTGCCGTCGACGTGTCGGACGAGACGCAGGTGGCCGGGATGATGGCTGCGACCGCGGAGCGCTTCGGCGGCATCGACGTCCTCTACAACAACGCCGGGATCTCGCCCGACGACGACGCCTCGATCCTGGACACCTCGGTCGAGGCCTGGGACCGCGTCCAGGCCGTGAACACCCGGGGCGTGTTCCTCTGCTGCAAGCACGGCATCCCGTACCTCCAGCGTCGCGGCGGCGGGTCGGTGATCAACGTCGCATCGTTCGTGGCGATCCTCGGCGCTGCGACGTCGCAGATCTCCTACACCGCCTCCAAGGGCGCCGTGCTGTCGATGAGCCGCGAGCTCGCCGTGCAGTTCGCCCGGGAGGGGATCCGCGTGAACGCGCTCTGCCCCGGCCCGGTCGAGACGCCGCTCCTGCTCAACATCTTCGGCGACAACCCGGATGCCCTCGAACGGCGGCGCATCCACTGGCCAACCGGCCGCCTCGCGAAGCCGCGGGAGATCGTGAACGGCGCGCTGTTCCTCGCAAGCGATGAGTCGTCGTACGTGAACGGCTCGACGTTCCTCGTCGACGGCGGCCTCACCGCCGCGTACGTCACGCCGCTCTAGGCGGCCGACGGCGACGGAGCGAGCTTCGAGCCTGCCCCGAGCGCACTGGCGATCCGCGCGACGACGTACAGCCCCACGAGGACGCCCGCAACGGACGCCCCGGCGGCGGTGTCGGCGTAGTACGAGAGGTAGAGGCCGCCGGCTCCTGCAGCGACGGCGAGGGTGGCGGCGAGCGTCATCATCGGCGCGAGCCGGCGGGTGAGAAGCCGTGCGGTTGCCGCGGGGGCGACGAGGATTGCGACGACGAGAAGGTTGCCGAGCCCCTGGACGGCGATCAGCGTTGCGGCAGCGATGAGTCCGAGCAGGGCGACGTCGGCGAGCAGCGGGCGGCCGCCGAGTGCGCGGGCGGTCGACCGGTCGAAGCCGACGACGAGGAGCTGACGGTGCAGAAGGCGAAGCGCGCCGAGCACGAAGGCGGCGAGCGCCGCGCCCGTCCACACGTCAGCGGCGGAGGCGCCGAGCAGGTTGCCAAACAGCAGATCGCCGATGCCGGGGGGCGAGGCCGGTGAGAGCGCCAGCATCACGCCGAGTCCGAACAGCGTCGTGATGACGATCGCGACCGAGGTGTCGCGGTCGATCCCCGGAACCCGCGCAGCGACGCCGACGGCGACCGCCGCAACGATGAGACCCGCAGCACCCCCGAGGACGAGCGGAAACCCGAGGAGCGCAGCGACGACGAGGCCCGGCAGCATCGAGTGCGCGAGCGACTCGGCGCTGTAGGAGAGCTCGTAGAAGACGATCCAGCAGCCGAGCACCCCGCCGGTGACGCCCACGAGGACAAGCTCGAGGAGCGCACGCTGCATGAACCCGAGCGACCACGGGTCGAGGAGCACGTGCATCAGTGGCCCTCGCCGTCGTGATGGTGGTGGTGTGCCGGGAGGATCCCAACGCCTCCGCCGTCGCCGGGAAGCGTCACGATCGAGCCACCGTAGATCTCCTCGAGCACGGCCCGGGTGAGCGTCTCGGCCGGGGTCCCGAAGGCAACCTGGCGGCCGTTGACGCAGAGCACCTTGTCCCAGCCGAGCGTCTGGTCGAGGTCGTGCGTGGCGATCAGGATGCCGCGGCCCTCCGCCGCGAGGTCGCGCAGGAGCGCCTCGAGCAGCTCGGCGCTTGGCTGATCGACACCGGTGAACGGCTCGTCGAGGAGCAGCACCTGGGCGTCCTGAACGAGCGCCCTGGCTACGAGCACGCGCTGGCGCTGACCGCCGGAGAGCTCCCCGAAGGTCGCCTCGGTGTGCGCGGCCAGGCCGACCCGTCCGAGCGCCTCGAGTGCGAACCGCCGCTCGGACTTGCCAACGCGGCGCCACCACGGAACGCGCGAGAGCGTCCCCATCAGCGCAACGTCGAGCGCGCTCACGGGATAGTCGAGCCGCGAGCGCTCAGTCTGCGGCACAAGGCCGTAGTCGTGTGGGCCCGTGACTGTCCCGCTACTCGGTGCGATCTCACCGAGCAGCACGCGGAAGAGCGTCGACTTGCCGCCGCCGTTTGGGCCGAGCACGCCGATCCGCTCGCCCGCGTGCAGCTCGAAGTCGAGTCCCTCGATGGCAGGCGGCCCGCCGTAGCCCGCGGAGAGACCCGAGACCGAGAGACGCACGCCGGCCATCAGCTCGCCGCCTCGCAGCTCGCCGGGTGGCCTGTGAACCCCTCGACCATCGCCGTCGCGTTCGCCTGCTGCATCGACAGGTACGTCGCGCCCGTGCTCCCGGAGGGCCCGAGGGTGTCTCCGTAGAGGGTGTGCGTCGCGTCGGCGCCGGTCTGCGCGGCGATCGTCTGCGCGAGCCGCTGGTTGAGCGAGCTCTCGGGGAAGATCGCCCGGACGTGCTCGCGCTCGATCAACGCGATGAGCCGCGCCGTCTCACCCGCCGAGGGCTCCGCCTGCTTCGTCTGCGACGGGATCACCGCGCCGACGACCTGGATCCCGTAGCGGCGGGCGAAGTAGCCGAACGCATCGTGGTCGGTGACAAGACGGCGCTCCCCCGCCGGCACCGCGCCCAGGCACGTAGCGACCGCGTGGTCGAGCTGCGACAGGGACGCGAGGTACGCAGCGGCGTTGTCGCGATACGCGCCGGCGTGAGCCGGGTCGGCTGCGACGAAGACGTCCCGGATCACGCGGACAGCCGCGGCGGCGTTTGCCGGGTCGAGCCACCAGTGGGGATCGACGGCCCCGTCGGGTCCCGTGAGCGTTACCGGCGCATATGACCCGAGGTCGACGATCGTCGGCGATCCGCCCGCGTCGGCGGTGACCGTTCCCATCCAGCTGTCGAGGCCGTCGCCGCTTTCGAGCACCACTGCCGCGCGAGCGGTCGCGATCACGTCGTCTGGTCGCGGCTCGTACTCATGCGGGTCGGTGTTTGGCTGAAGGATCTGATGAACCGCGACGTGGGTACCGCCGACCTCGCGCGCCCAGTCGGCGATCTGAGTGGTCGTCGCCACGACGTCGAAGCCGGCGCTGCTCCTGGCCCCACCACAGCCGCTCAGGAGCACCGCTCCGGCGACAGCCGCGGCAACGAGCGCCGGGCGTCTGATGCCGACAGTCCGAACGAGCGCCGCCAGCGCGAAGGTCGTGCCGGCGAGGACGGCGATGCCGGCGCCGGGCGGAACGTTCGTCTCGACCGAGAGCCACAACCCTCCGACACCCTCCGCGGCGGCAAGCACGATCGTCGCCGCCTGCCAGTGCCGAAGCCGGGTCGTCCAGAGCCGCGTCGTTGCGGCGGGGACGACGTAGAGCGCGGTCGCCAGGAGCGCGCCCGACGTCGCAAGCGCCGAGGTGACGGCGACGGCGACGAGACCGAGCAGGATCGCGTCGGGGAGCGGCGATCGGACGCCGAGCGACCGCGCCGAGCCGGCGTCGAAGCCGACTGCGAGCCAGCGGCGCCCGAGCACCACGGCGGCGACGACCACGACCGAGCTTCCGACACCGGCGAGCACGACGTCCTGCGTGCTCACCGTGAGCAGGCTGCCGAACAGGAGCGATTCGATCTGGGAGCCGGAGTGAAAGACGTCGCTTGCGAGGATCACGCCGAGCGCGAGGGCGCCGACGAGCACGAGGGCCGTGAAGCTGTCGTGGCCTCCGCGCCCACGGCGAGCCCGAGCGAGCCGCTCGATCCCGACGGCGAAGACGAGAGCGGCTCCGAGCGCCCCAAGCGGAGCCGAGAAGCCGACCCCGGCCGCAAGAACGAGGCCGGGGAAGGTCGCGGTCGCGACGGCGTGTGCGTAGAACGCGAGCCCGCGCAGGACGATCCACGTTCCGAGCAGGCCGGCGCCCACGGCGAGGAGGAGCACCTCGATGGCGCCGCGCTGGACGAACGGATAGTGGAAGACCTCGAACACGAGTGCGTAAAGCTAACGATACCCATTCCTAGTATCACCCACCGATGAGAGCGGGTATCATCTGCCCCGTGAACACGGTCTGGACCGAGCAGACGCTCGCAGCGATCGAGAGCGGAGGCCACCGCCGCGGAGGTGCACGGCGCGCCGTCGTCGAGCTGCTCGGACGCCAGGACTGCTGTGTGAGCGCTCAGGAGATCTTCGACACGCTCCGCGCCGAGGGTCGACGTGTCGGTATCGCGAGCGTCTACCGCGTCCTCGACACACTCGGCGAGAAGGGCCTCGTGCAGCGCATCGACATCGGTGCCGGGACCGCCCGCTACGAGCCCGTCCTCCCGGGAGGCGACCACCACCATCACCTCGTCTGCGACGCCTGCGGCAAGGTCGAGGCGTTCGCCGACCCCGAGCTGGAGGCCGCCATCCACCGGGTCGAGGGACGCACGGGCTACAGCGTCGCCGCCCACGACGTCGTGCTCCGCGGCGCCTGCCGCGACTGCATCCGGCAGTGAGCGACCTGATCGTGCACCTGGCGCGCCGCACCGACTGGGCCGAGGCACAGCAGACGGGCTCCTACGCCCCGCCGGGCCTTGCAGTCGAGGGGTTCATCCACCTCTCCCGCCCAAACCAGGTCGAGCGGCCCGCGAACGAGTTCTTTGCCAATGAGCCCGACCTGATCCTCCTGTGGGTCGCCCCGTCACGTCTCGAAGCCGACCTTCGCTACGACCCCGTCGAGCCCGACGGCGAGGAGTTTCCTCATCTCTACGGCACGCTCAACGTCTCTGCCGTCGTCGCCACCCAGCCCCTCGCACCGTGGCCGCCGGGCGGCTTCCGGCTGCCAGGCCGCCCTCCGATCGTGTAGACAGCAGCGATGGGCGCGATCGACGATCTCCTTGCGAACAATGCGGCCTTCGCCGCCCGCGGCGACCGAGTGCATCTGGACATCCGCCCGGCGCTGCGCCTCGCAATCGTCACCTGTATGGACTCGCGGCTCGATGTCTTCGCCGCCCTCGGCCTCGCCGACGGCCAGGCGCACATCCTCCGAAACGCGGGCGGGGTGATCACCGACGACGTGATCAGGTCGCTTGCGCTCTCGCAGCGTCGCCTCGGCACCGAGGAGGTCGCCCTGATCCACCACACCGACTGCGGGCTCGAGCTGATCACCGATGACGGCTTCCGCGCGGAGCTCCAGCAGGCCACCGGGATGGCGCCATCGTTCGCCATCGAGTCCTTCACCGACGTCCAGAACGACGTCCGCCAGTCGATCGCGCGTGTGCGCCACTCACCCTTCCTGCCGCATCGCGACCGGGTGCGTGGCTTCGTCTACGACGTCGATACCGGAGCGCTCCGCGAAGTTGATCCCTAGACGGCACCTCGGCGCAACGGAGTCGTGGAGCTGGGCCAAGGCCGCCCCGTTCCTCGCGTACCTCGCCGTCCAGACGGTGTGCGTGCTCGGGCTCCGGACGACGCACTTCCCCGACAGCGCGGCGTACACCGAGCTGAGCTTCTCGGGCGACGCGAAGCGCCTACAGACCGTTCCGCTGCTGTTCACGGCGCTCGGATCCGATCCGATGCGGATCGCCGGGCAGGTCGTGATCGCCGCCGGATCGTGGTGGTTCCTCGCTCGCGTCGCGTCGGAGCTCATCCGCGATCGGCGCGTCGCGCTCGGGCTTCGCTGCGTCCTGCTCGCATTCGGGCTGCTCACCCCGATCGCAAGCTGGAACTCAGCGATCCTGAGCGAGTCGACGACGCTGTCGCTGACGGCAGTGCTGATCGCGGTGTGGATTCGCTACGCACGCGAGGTCAGCTGGGCGACCGCGGGCACGGCCGTGGCAGTCACCGTCGCGTGGACGTTCACCCGGCCCGATCACCTCATCCTCGTCGTGCTGATCCTCGCGGTCGCGGTCGCGGCGATGTTGCGGCGGCGCAACGACGTGATCCCCGTCGCCGTCGTCGCCGCACTCGTCCTCACAAGCTTCGCGTGCTTCCTCGACAGCGGGCCACGCAAGTACACCTCGAGCCAGAACGTCTGGTACATCCTCTCGGGCCGCATCCTGCCGAACCAGGGCTGGACCGCGTGGTTTCGGGACCACGGCATGCCGGCCCTCACCCAGACCGCGAATCCCAACGGAGTCCCCGACGACCTCTGGTCCTGGATCGCGGCCGACGGCGAGCACACCTACCTCCGCTTCGTGCTCTCCCACCCGCACTACACACTGATCGACCCGCTCCCGTACTTCTCGGGCGAACGGGCGTCGCTCTACCTCAAGAACACATCGGAGTATCGACCGACACACACCTCCTACGCCCCCACCCAGCCGAACCCGCGGCCGTCGTTTCTCTCACCGAGCGTCAACTACGCGCGCGTGCGGCCGGTCGTGCCGTCGGTCGTGGAACGCCTCCTCTTCGACCAGGGGCAGTTCGGGGAGATCTTCGCGCTGATTGCCCTCGGGGCCGGACTGACCGTGCTCAGCTCGCGCCGGTTCGGTCGCGATGCCCGGATCCTCGTACCCGTCCTCGTCGCCGCCTCGTCGATCCCCCAGGCCTACATCGTCTGGCTCGGTGGCGGTGAGACGACCGGCGAGCTCGACAGGCAGTCGCTGACGCTCGCCGTCTCGCTGCGGATCTCGCTGTGGATCGTGATCGCCTGCGCACTCGACCGCCTCGCCTCGGCACGCCGCGCGTCGAGAGCCGACCAGCTCGGCTGATCGATCAGCCGGCGTCGGGGTCGCCCGACTCCTCGCATTCGAGGCAGACCCACTCCCGTACAACGCCGTCCCGCATGCTGAGCGTGCCCGGGACCATCGTCACCCCACAGGCCGGACAGATCGGCGCCCGTTCGTCGTCCATCACCCGAGTATGCACCCTGACTTTGGTCTCAACGAAAGAGGTCGCGGTCGGCGGGCATCACCAGGTCGGTTGCGGCTCCGTCGCCCGACGTTCGTGCACCCCGGATGACGGCCACCGGAAGGCCGTCGGCCTTGTCAATCCGCACGAGATTGGCGGCAGCGGCAAGCTCGTCGGCGACAGCCACCTGGGTCGAGCGGAGCACGACCCCTGCCCTGTCCGTCGTGCCGCGTAGGTCGAGCAGCGGCTCCAGACCGGCAACGCCGATCGCAACGTCGGTCGTTCCTCTGCGAAACGGGCGGCCGAACGAGTCGGTGACGATCACCGCCACCTGCACCCCGGCGTGCTCCGCGATTGCGGCCCGGATTCGCCGCGCGCTTGCGTCCGAGTCGAGCGGCAGGAGGATCAGCATCTCCTCCTCGGGCGCGTTCGAGTGATCGACCCCGGCGGAGGCGCAGACGAACCCGTGACGTGTCTCGGCGATGACGAGCGCGTTGCGCTGCCGAACGACCCTCGTGGTCTCATCGAGAATCACCTGGGTCTCGCGCGGATCGCACCAGGTGCCGGCGATCTCGCGGGCGCGCTCGGTGGCCTCGACGCCGCGGAGCCGGACGACTCTGCCCTCGGCCTTCGAGACTGCCTTCTGGGCGACAACGACGACGTCGCCGTCGCGAAGCGTCGTGGCCGAAGCGATCAGCGCGCCGAGATCGTCTCCCTCGACGATCTCGGGCAGACCCTCGACCGGCACGATCGAGATCACGTCTCGGGGATCCCCGTCATCCGAATGCCCGCGTGAGCCTTGTAGCGCCGGTTCACGTTCACGATCACTGCGGTCATCCCCTCGAGCGCTCGCGCGCTCGCAAGCGGCCCGGCGTCGAGGGAATGTCCCGCGACGATCCTCGCTGAGAGCTCGATGGCGAGCGCCTTGGCGGCAGCGTCGTCGCCGCAGATGAGCGCGTCCTCCTCGGGCGGCGCGTCGATGAGATTCACAGCGGCGACCGAGTGGAGACCTGCAACGACCGGCCCTGCGACGATCGCCGCGACGCGCTCGGCCAGCGAGAGCGCCTCGGGATCCGGGAGGACGCCGCCCTTTGTGAACGAGAGGGCGGTCGCAACAGACAGGAGCGGCGTCGTTCCGAGAGCGGCGCTGACCGCCGCGGCGGTCGCGAGTGCCGCGTCAGCCTTCACGGCAAGGACGACCAGATCGGCGCCAGCGACGGAGTCCTCGTTCGACGCGCCCGTTGCCCCGCCGCCGAGCTCGGCGGCGACGGCGCGCGCTCGCTCAGCGTCGCGTGAGCCGATCACGACCTCGTCCTGCCCGCAGGCCACAAGCCGAGCGGCGATGGCGTGGCCGAAGCTCCCGGTCCCGCCGAGGATCGCGACTCTCATGCGGGGGAACCAGCGGCGTCGATCACCGCACGGGCAAGCCGGCGGCGCGCCTCATCGTCGGTCATCAGCGTGCGGGTGACGACGGTGCGGACGTCGGTCGGCAGCTCTGCCTGCGCATCGGCCTCATCGATGATGAGAACGTCGATCAGGCCCGCGTAGCAGGCAGCGAGGTGTGCGGGCGAAGTGCCACCCGCCATCCGCTCAAGCATCCGATCCGCAGGACCCTTCACGGCACGGCCGCCGATCAGAGGGCTCACGGCCACACACGGTGCGCTGCGGTCTTCGAGCGCCTCGCGGATCTCGGCAACGGCAAGGATCGGCCCGATCGAAACGTAAGGGTTGCTCGGCGTGATCACGATCAGGTCGGCGTCGGCAAGCGCGTCAAGCACGCCGGGCGCCGGTGCCGCCTCGGGTGCGCCTGTGACATGAACGGCGTCGACGTCGTCCTGGTGGCCGCGCGCGACGAACCAGGTCTGGAACGCGAACGTCCCGGCAGGGGTCTCGACAAACGTCCGCAAGGGATTGTCGCTTGCGGGGAGCAGCGTGCACTCGAGGCCTGCGGCCCGCGCAAGGTGAGCGGTGACGGACGAGAGCGGCCGGCCCTCGCGCAGGAGCTGGGAACGGACAAGGTGGAGCCCGATATCGCGGTCGCCGAGACGGAACCAGGCGTCACCGCCGAGGTCCGCCGCCGACGCGAGGGCGTTCCAGGTCTCGTCGGCACGCCCCCAGCCGCGCTCCTCGTCGGAGAGCCCCGAGAGCGCGTAGAGGATGCTGTCGAGGTCGGGTGAGACGTGGAGCCCCAGAATCTCGAGGTCGTCGCCGACGTTCCCGACGATCGTGACGTCGGTCGGCTCGATGACGTCAAGCACGCCGCGGAGGAACCGTGCTCCGCCGACACCGCCCGAGAGCACAGCGAGCCTCATGCGGCAGCCCCGAGACCGAGCTCCGCAAGCGCCCGGCGGGTGTGTGGGCCAACCCGGTCGCGCAGCCGGTCGAGATCGGCGATCGTGTCCACGTCGTCTCTCAGGTTCGGGGCGTCGACGATGCGCGTGAGCGCGGTGGCTTCGGCAAAGCGCTCGGCGCTGCCCGGCCCGTATGCGGGGACGAACAGGCCCGGCGTGTCGACCGCAACGGCGTTCGTGGTCCCATCGGCCGCCGGAGCGTAGGCGAGCCCGCCGGGGGGAACCGCACCCGCAAGGGCAAGCAGGTCGCGAGCGGTCACACAGGGGAGGTCGGCGTTGACGATCGTGTACGGGCCACGCGCGCCGACGAACGTTGCGGCTTCCAGTCCCGCACGAACAGCGGCAGCCTGGCCCCCACCGGGATCGCCGACATGCGTGGCGCCACCGGCAACGGAGGGATCGTCAGCCACGACAAACGTCTGCCCGACGGCGAGGCACGCCTCGAGGACGTCGGCCAGCATTGCGCGAGCAAGCACGGCACGGGAGCTGTCGGAGAGCGCGCCGAGCCGGCTCTTGCCCTCCACGTCGCGGAACGGGACGACGAGCGTCGGCATCGCCGCGGACACTACCGCCCGCGCCCAGGTCGACAGCGCGCCGGCAAGGAGACGTGCGCGCTCAGGCGCCGTCGGCGCCGGGCGAGCGGGTTGCCCACTCACGCAGATCGAACCAGTGCGAGGCTCGCAACGCCTCGGCAACACGCGGGTCGGTGTGCTCTGCGTTGAAGACGTGGCTCTCGAGGTCGCAGCAGATCGCGACATCGTCGAAGCCGACACCCTCCGCGGCAACGTGCGCATCAGCCGGAAGCTGGGCCTCCCGGAGGGTGTAGTGCTTGAACTGCAGCTCCGGCGCAACCTCCATCAGCTGCGGCCAGTCGGGACAGGTGCGCGAACTCACACCTTCGAAGTTGGCGCGGAACCGTCGATCTCCTGCATCGACCACCGGCCCGCAAGCAGCACCGCACCGGTCTCGACCCCCGCCGGGAAGACGAAAAACCGCACCGCGTCCTCGAGCGAGTGCAGCAGCCGGTCGCCCGTCGGATCGACAAGCACGCAGCGAAGATGAAACTGCCCGTCCGCGAGCGGCAGGTGCTCGAGCTCAAACCGCAACACGCGCTCCCCGGCCCGTCCGTCCCAGCCGAGCGTCTCCGTCTCGGCGCTCACGCTGCCGAGCGTGACTCCGTCGCTGTCGCGCAGCTCGACCGACACGCGCGGCGCCGGCACGTTCGCCTCCGCGGCGACGACGAGCTCGAGGATGAACGGCTCGCCGGCCGCGTACTGCTTGCGCTCGTCGCCGTCACGGTCGAGCAGACGCGCCGCCACGATCTTGGCCTCGCCGCCACCCCACTCCGTCAGCCCCGCCGAGAGCTCGTCCGGGCTGCGGTCGTCCGAGAGGAGCTGGCGATAGTGGGCGATCGCCTCGCGCGTCGGCCCGTCGAAGGCAACCTCGCCCTGACGCAGCAAGACGGCGCGGTCGCAGAGCCGCTCGACGGCATGCGCGTCGTGGGAGACGAAGACAATCGTGCCGCCGCGCCGCTTGAATTCCGCGATCTTGCCGAAGCACTTGCGCTGGAAGTCCTCGTCGCCGACCGCGAAGACCTCGTCGAGCAGGAGCACGTCCGACTGGATGTGCGCCGCAACCGAGAAACCAAGACGCATGTACATCCCCGACGAGTAGGTGCGAACCGGCAGGTCGATTGCGCGCTCGAGCTCCGCGAACGCGACGATCTCGTCCATCAGCTCCCGCACCCGGGCCCGCGAGAGTCCGTGGATCGAGCCGTTGAGATAGACGTTCTCGCGCCCGGTGAAGTCGGGGTGAAAGCCGGCGCCCAGCTCGAGCAGCGAGCCGATCCTGCCGCCGACGCCGATGTGCCCGGAGGTCGGGCGGAAGAGCCCCGAGACGAGACGCAGCAGCGTCGTCTTTCCGGAGCCGTTGCGGCCGACGAGCCCGATCGCCTCGCCGGGCTCCGCGCGGAGCGAGACGTCGTTGAGCGCCCAGATCTCTGTCGCACGAGCGCGACCGCGCGAGATGACGAGATCCTTGAGCGTCCGCTGCGCATGCGGCGAGACACGGAAGCGCTGCGAGACACGATCGACGACGATCTGGCCCGGAGTCACGGTCGGGTCACCCGTCGGTGGCGATGCGTGCGGTCTCGGCGTGAACGAACTCGCGGAGACGCCCGAGGACATCCGGGTTCGTCTTGGGCATCACCCCGTGGCCGAGGTTGAAGATGTGTCCGGGCCGTCCGGCGGCCCGGCGCAGGATGTCCCGCGTCGCCGCCTCGATCCGCTCCCACGGGCCGAAGAGCGCCGCCGGGTCGAGGTTGCCCTGGACGGCGCGGTCGGCACCGGCAAGCTTCCAGCCCTCATCGAGTGCGATGCGCCAGTCGAGGCCGATGACGTCGCCGCCAACCTCGGCGATCGCAGGCAGCAGCGCCGAGGCGCCTGTGCCGAAGTGGATCGACGGGATCCCGGCCTCGCGCAGCGAGGCGAGCACGCGACCCGACCACGGAGCGACGAACTCGGCGTAGTCGGCGGGCGAGAGCGCCCCAACCCACGAGTCGAAGATCTGCACGATGTCGGCGCCCGCCTGCGCCTGCGCGATCACGTAGGCCGAGAAGGTGTCGGCGAGCTTCTCAAGGAGCGCGTGCCAGACGCCCGGCTCGCGGTACATGAGGGACTTCGTGATGATGAAGTCGCGTGACGGGCGGCCTTCAACGAGGTAGCCGGCGACGGTGAACGGACCGCCGCAGAAGCCGATGACGGCCTGGTCGGGCCGAAGCTCTCCGCGGACGATGCGGATGGCGTCGAGGATCGGCATCACCGTCTCCTCGGGCACCGGGACGTTCAGGCGCTCGACGTCGGCGAGCGTCCGCACAGGCTCGGCGATCACCGGGCCGACGCCTTCAACGAGATCGACCCCGAGACCCATCGCGACGACCGGGGTCATGATGTCCGCGAACATCACGGCCGCGTCGACGTCGTGACGTCGGACAGGCTGGAGGGTGACCTCGGCGGTCAGCTCGGCAGAGCGGTTGACCTCGAAGAACCCGTGCTTCTCGCGCAGGGCGCGGTACTCGGGGAGCGAGCGCCCAGCCTGTCGCATGAACCACACCGGGGTGCGCTCGACGGGCTCGCGTCGCGCCGCGCGGACGAGCAGCGGTTCCACACTGCCTAGACTAGCCGCCCATGACACTTGGGCCACTCGCTGTCCGCTTCGGGGACTGGACGCTCGACACGCCCGAGGCGGGCGCTGTCACCGCCGGTCGCGTCGAGATCACGAACGTCGGCACCGTCTCATGGGGCGGAATCTGGATGCGGCTCGGCTACCACTGGCTCGACGAGCGCGGCAACCCAATCATCTGGGACGGGGAGCGAACGTCGCTCCCGCCGCTTCAGCCGGGTGAGAGCGCAACGATCGACGCGCGCGTGCGTGCGCCGATCCCGCCCGGCCACTACCGCTTCGCCTTCGACGTCGTCGCCGAGCTGCGCGTGTGGCTCTCCGAGCTTGGGAGCCCGACAGCGGAACGGCTCGTGGATGTCGTGCCGCGGACGGGAGCCCCGGCCGCCGACCTCCCGTCGTGGGTGACCCCGGCACCCGACTGGGCCGAGCGGGTCGCCGCCGCGCACGCCGAGGGCTTCGGCGTCGTCGCCGGAGCGATCGCGTGGGAGCATGGCTTCGGCCGCCGCCAACCCCGGGCGCTCTCGCCCTACGCTCCCGGCCCCGGCCGCATTCCCGGCTTCTCGCTACCGCTCCTCTGCCCGTCCGTCCTCCCGGGGATCGAGCTCGAGCGGGTTCCCGATGTCGCAGGGCTCCCGGCGTACGCCGCCCCGGAGAACGAGCCGTGGATCTACGACGGGCGGCTCGTGCTCAGAGCTCGACCGCAAGCCGGTCGTCGATCCGGCTGAAGACGAACGCCCCGAGCGTCAATGCCGCGGCAGAGGCGACGACGAGGTAGACGACGTCGGCAAGACGCGGTGCGTGCCCGAGCCAGATCGCATCGCGGATCGCGTAGATCGGTGGCGCCACGAAGTTCCCCCAGCGCAGGAAGTGCAGGAGCATCGGGTGATCCTGGGCAGCGCTCGGGAGCCGCTCGAACCGCCAGAGCACCGGCGTGAGGAAGAACCAGGGGAGGAGCGCTGCCGAGAGGATGTGCTCGATGTCGCGGAAGATCACGTTCAGGCACGCGACGAGCAACGAGACGCCGGCGACGAGCCCGACGAACACGACCGCGAGCGGCAGCGCCATCCAGACGGTCGTCCGGGCCTCCGGCACGAAGATCAGCGAGAGCACGACGAGGATCAGGATCATGATCCCGAAGGTGACCGCCTGCGTCGCAACGACCGAGAACGCGACGAGCTGGCGTGGGAATCGCACCTTCTTGATCAGCTCGGCGCTATCGACCATCGATCGCGACGACGCCTGCAGTGATACGCCAAAGAAGATCCAGCACGCGAGCCCGGCAAGCAGGTAGATGCCGTAGTGCGGGATCCCGGCGTTGTTGCGGAGCAGCAGGCCGAAGACGACGAAGTAGACGCCCATGAGCGCAACCGGGTTGAGCACCGACCACAGAACGCCGAGCGCCGAGCCCCGGTACTTCGCCTGAAAATCCCGGCGAAAGAGGTTGGCGAAGAGCTCGCGGTATCGGACGAGGTCTGCGTAGACCGCCACGGCGCCAGTCTAGGTGAGGTGACCGCCCGGATCGCGGTGGGGCGCCGCGCCCGCGCCGACCGGCTCAGGCAGTAGCGTCCTCACAACGTGCTAACGGGGTTCGGTTACCCTCCGCGCCTGTGAGTACCGCGGTCGCGATCGTCGCTCTACCGGTCGCCGTGGCGGTGATCGCGGGGCTTCTTCGCTCGCCGCTCGCGCGACGACTCGTTGCCAACCCTGCAACCGACCGCTGGCACGAGACGGCGACGCCGAGCTTCGGTGGGATCGGGATCTTCGCAGGGTTCAGTGCGGGCCTCTGGCTCTCCGTCGCGGCAGGAGCGTTCAAGGCCGACCGCCCGTTCGTCGGGATCTACTGCGCGATCACGCTCGTCTTCGCGGCAGGCCTCATTGATGACCTGATCGGGCTGCGCCCGATCGGCAAGCTCGCAGCGCAGGGAGCGGCGTCGGCGATCGTGCTCGCCACCGGAACGCACGTCCAGGTCGTCGGGAGCCGACCGCTTGGCGATGCGATCGCGATCCTCTGGCTCGTCGGGGTCGCGAACGCGTTCAACCTGCTCGACAACATGGACGGGCTCGCCGCGACGATCGCCGCGATCGCGTTCGGCTTCTTCGCGATCGACGCGGTCACCGTGCACCCGAGCCACGCGGCACTCGCGTTCAGCCTTGCCGGGATGCTCGCCTGCGGCGGCTTCCTGCCGTTCAACCTGCGACGCCGCGGCCCGGCGCTCGTGTTCATGGGCGACTCGGGCAGCCAGGCACTCGGCTTCGCGCTCGCGGCACTCGGGCTCGCGTCGAGCTGGCGTGTCGCCGGGACGACCGTGGCGGCGCTCATCCTCCCCGTGCTCGTTCTTGCCGTGCCGCTCCTCGATACGGCGCTCGTCACCGTGATCCGCCTGCTCGAGGGCCGGCCGATCCACCAGGGTGGACGCGACCACTCCTCCCATCGGCTCGTGCGCTTCGGACTGACCGAGAAGCACGCGGTCGCGCTCCTTGCCCTGATCGCGCTGTCGATCGGCGGGTCGAGCCTGGCCTACAACGTGCTCGGGAACGCCCGCTACACGATCATCGGAGTCGTCGTCACCTTTGCGCTGCTCGTGCAGTTCGCGAGCTTCCTCGCCGACGTCCAGACGCGCCCCGTCGGTGACGGCGAGTCGTTCGGGATCGGCCAGGCTGTCGCCGTCCACTGGCGACGGCTCGCGGAGGTCCTGTTCGACTTCGGCGTCATCACCGCCGCGTTCCTCGCTGCGTACGTCCTCGAGTTCGGCTGGCCGGGGACCGAGAGTCAGCGCTTCATCGGCGGTCTGACTCTCCCCGTGCTCCTCGCAGCCCGGTACCTCGCGTTCATCCCGTTCGGGCTCTATCGCTCTGTGTGGCGCTACGCGGGCGCGCGTGACCTTGCCGCTGTCACCTCGGCGATCGTCACCTCGGAGCTCGTGGTGCTCTCCTTCATGGTGCTGACGCAGAACATGCGCGACTTCCGGCGGTCGTTCTTCATCGTCGACGCGCTGATCTGCCTCGTCCTCGTCGCCATCTCGCGGTTTGCCGAGCACGCGATCGTTCCGGGCTCCGGCGTGATGCGCGACCGGGCCGGGCGCCGGACACTGATCGTCGGAGCCGGCAGGACCGGTCGGAGCCTCATGCGGGAGCTGCGGGAGACGGCGGGTGAGAAGGTCGTCGGGTTCCTCGACGACAACCCTCGCCTCCGCCGCCGCCGGATCCACGGAGTTCCGGTCGTCGGAACGACAGCCGAGGTCGTCCGCGCGATCGAGCGGACGCGGCCCGACATCGTGCTCGTCACCATCCCGGATGCCCCGCGCGAGCGTCTCGACGCCCTCGTCGAGGCGTGCGAGAAGGCCGGGACGGCGTGCAAGTTCGTACGGCGCGAGATCGACCTCGATCCTCGCGTCGTCCTCGGGGCTCACGCAGAGTGACGCCACCGGTAACGCCCGCCCCGGGCGCGCAGGCCCGGCGGCGCAAGTCGACCGTCACCGATCGCGTCTTCGCAGCGATCCCGGTCTTGACGATCGGGCTCTGCGTCCTCGTCTTCTACGGCATCGAGGCGTACCTGCGCAAGACGCCCTGGGTCTTCAGCGACGAGGTCGAGTGGACGCAGATCTCGCGGGCGATCGAGTCGACCGGACACGCGGCGCGGCGCGGCGACCCGATCTACTTCAAGACCGTCTACGTGTTCCTGCTGGCCCCGTTCTGGTCGATCGACTCGACGACGACCGCTTACGCGGCGATCAAGTACATGAACGTCGTCGTCATGACGCTCGCCGCCGTGCCGACCTACCTGCTCGCCCGGATGCTGCTGACGCGCCGCACGGCGGCCGTCGTCGCCGTGCTCTCGGTCTCGTTCCCCGGGATGGCGTACGTGACGACGATCATCCCCGACCCGCTTGCCTACACCTGGTGCGCCCTCTGCACCTGGCTGATCGTCCGCGCCCTCGCATCGCGACGCCGCCGCGACATCGCGATCGCTGTCGTCGGGGCACTGGGAGCGGTGCTCGTGCGGCAGGACAGACTGTCAACGATCAGCATCGCGTTTGCGATCGCCGCCTTCGGCCTGTGGCTGACCGGCCCTCGCGGCCGCCACCTCCGCCGGAACTGGACATGCAGCGACACCCTCGGCGCCGTCGTCCTCGGCGCCGGTGCGTTCTTCCTCTTCAACCGGGTCGTCCTGCAGCACGTCTCGATCTGGCAGACCTCGACGCAGCACTACAAGGACAGGATGATCGACCTCGGCTTCCGCGCCGGGCTCTCGTTCGTGATCGGCCTCGGCGTGCTCCCGGCCATCGGCGGGTTCACCGCGCTCCGCCTGCCCGAGCGACGCAGCGACCCTGTCTACCGGGCGTTCGCCGCGTACGCGGCCGCCACGATCTTCTGCATGTCGCTCTTCACCGCGGTGAAGGCGGCCTACCTCTCGACCGTCTTCTCGACGCTCTGGGAGGAGCGCAACCTGATCTACCTCGTCCCGATCATGCTCATCGGCACGGGCCTCGTCTTCGAGTCGAAGCGTCTCGACTGGCGCGTCCTTGCAGGCTCGACGGCTCTCGTCCTCTACATCATCTGCTTCAAGCAGTTCCAGCTCTCGGACCCGTACTTCGAGGCGCCCGGGTTCGGCATCGCCGTGGTCGCAAACGAGAGCTTCGGCTGGACAGTCAGCGATCTCCGGATCGCCCTGGTGATCGTCACGGGCCTCTCGCTCGCGATCGTCGCCCTGCGGCGGCACCGTGCCGTTGCGGTGATCGCCGCCGTCGTCGGCATCGCCTGGATGCTGACGTCCGAGATCAAGATGACCGAGGGCCTCAACTCGTACTCGACAGAGTTCGTCGCGAACTCGCCGAAGCCGCTCGACTGGGTCGACCGCGCAACGCACGGCGCGACGACGACGTACCTCGGGCAGGCCGTCCTCGACATGAACGGCGTGTGGCTGACCGAGTTCTGGAACCGCTCGATCAAGCACGTCGGCAGCCTCGACGGGACCGCGGGCGGCCCCGGCCCGACGGTGACCCCGAACATCCTCAGCCCGGACGGCCTGATGTCGGGCCTCGACGACTCGCAGTACGTCCTTGCAGACAACGGGGTCGCGCTCCAGGCTCGCGTTGTCGCACGTCGCAAGCACTACGTCCTCTACGCACGGACCGGACCCTGGCGCCTCCGCGACGAGCTCCAGCAGGTGTACTCGGACGGCTGGGTCTCCGGCTGGTCGACGTACACGTACTTCGCAGCGGGCCAGCATGGTGACCTGCGGATCACGCTCAGCCGCCTCGGCTACTCGGGCGACGCGCCCGAGGGCAAGGCCGTCATCACGGTCGGGCAGGTCGTTCTCGACCGGAACGAGCAGCCGAGCATCGGCCGCGTCGAGGCGAAGGTCACGACCACGGTCGAGAACGGCAAGCAGCATGTCGTCTCGATCCCGGTCGCGCACACGCCGGTGCGCGTGGTGCTGCGGATCTCGCCGACGTTCCATGCGAGCGTCTCCGATCCACGCGACCTCGGCGCGCAGGTCGGGTTCCGGTTCGTTCCCCGCTAGAGCGCGCGGAGCCGCTCGGGGTGCTTGCGCACGAACCGCGCAACCCCGCGCCAGTGCCAGAGCGTGCGGCGAGTGAGCCAGCGCCTGTCGGTCTCGGCCTTGTGCTCGTGCGAAACGACCGCCGCAGGCACATACCAGCGCTCCCAGCCGGCGAGCATCGCCCGGTACTGCAGGTCGATGTCCTCGCCGTAGAGCCGGTAGCCCTCGTCGAAGCCGCCGAGCTCCTCGAGCATCGAGCGGCGAACCAGCAGGAACCCGCCCAGCATCCAGTCGACCTCGACCGGCGTGTCGGGGGTCGGCTCGTCGAGGTGGAAGTGGCGCCGCTGCGGGACGATCTTGCGGAGCGGCGTCCGCCGGACGATCGTGCCGGTCACGGTTGGAAAGCGCCGCCGCGACGGCTGGGGGCTGCCATCCGGGTACACCATCTGCGGCCCCGCAACGCCGCAGCGCTCGTGGGCGGCCATGAAGTCGCGCAGCGCGGCAACCGCACCGGGCTCGGGCGTCGCGTCGGGGTTCGCTGCGAGCAGCGCGTCGCCGGAGGTCAGTGCGGCACCGCGGTTCAGGTTCGCCGAGTACCCGAGCGAGCGCTCGTTGTGGACGGCATCGACGCCGGGCGGCACCGAACCTGGGATGTTCGCGATCACGACGACCTCGTCGACCTGCGCCGCGACGGCAGGCAGCGACTCCGAGAGCTCGCGTGGCGTGCCGTGCGAGACGACGACTGCGGAGACCTTCACCGGGCGATCACCTCGCGGTAGACAGCCGCTGTCCGTCGCGCTGCCTCCGCCCACGAGAAGTGCGTGGCGCGCTCGACTCCGGCCGCCGAGAGCCGCTCGTGGTCAGCAAGGGCACGCACCGCGGCCCCGGCGAAGTCGTCGCCGTCGGCGTAGATCGCCGCCTCGCCACCGACCTCACGGAGGGCCGGCTCGTCGGCGGCCACGACCGGCGTGCCGCACGCCATCGCCTCGAGGACGGGTAGGCCGAAGCCCTCGAACCGCGAGGGAAGCACCAGCAGCGCGGCGTCTCGGTAGAGCCCGGCGAGCACGTCCCGCTCGACGTACCCGAGGAGCTGCGCACCCCCCGCCCGGAGCTCGAGTGCGAGCTGCGGCTCCTTCTCCGGCCCGACCACCATCAGCGGCAGGCCAACTGCCTGCGCTGCGGCGAGCGCAGCGAGCGGGTTCTTGCGGCGCTGGATCGCCCCGACGAACAGCACGTGCGCGGCGTGCGAGCCTCCCGGGGTAAACGATGGATCGACGCCGTTGTGCGTCACCGTGATCTTCTCGGCGGGGATGCCGTAGAGGTCGAGCAGGTCGCGGCGCGTGCGCTCCGAGACCGTCAGCACGGCCGAGGCGCGGCGCGCGGCGCGCGGGACGAACGTCTTGAAGGTGAGACGATCGAGTAGGCCCATGGTGCCCGGCTCTCGCTCGAAGGAGAGGTCGTGGATCGTCACGACCGAGCGGCCGCGATACCCGAGCGGGAGCGCATGCTGGAAGTGCGCCACGTCCGGTCGGAGCCAGCGAAGTAGGCGAGGCAGCGCAACCGCCATCCGCAGCTCCTGCGAGCGCGCCGCAAGCTCGATCGGCTCGACACCGTCCGGGACGAGCTCCGGATGCCGTGTGACGGCGGCGAAGCGCAGGTCGGGCGCGACGAGGGGTAGCTGCCGCAGGAGGTTCATGACGTAGGTCTCGTCGCCCGTCCGCTCGCGGCCGAGGACGTCGGCGTCGATGAGAATCACGCGAGCTCCTCGTAGACGGCCTTCGTTGCGGCTGCAACCTCCGTCCAGGAGGCGGCACGCCGTGGCGTGGCGGCAGTGGCGCGGCTGATGCCATCGCGGATCGACGCGACGTCCTCCGGGTCGACGTACACGGCGTCCGGACCGGCGATCTCGGCCATCGCGCTTGCCCGGCTTGTCACCACGGGGCAGCCACACGCGAGCGCCTCGGCAACCGGGATCCCGAACCCCTCGTAGAGCGACGCGTAGACCAGGCAGCGCGCCCCCCGGTAGAGCGCGGCCAGCTCGGCGTCGTCGACCTCGCCGAGCCAGGTCACGTTCGGCGGCGGGTCGATACCGCCCCAGCCGCGGGCGCCGACGACGCGAAGCTCGCCGTCGACGGCAGCGGCGATGCGGGCGAGATTCTTGCGGGGCTCCAGCGTGCCGACCGCGAGCACGTAGTCGCCGCCGGCGCGCGGCCCGTCGGCGGTGAACGACTCCTCGACGGCGTTCGGCACGACCGTGATCTTCGCCGGTGCGACATCGAGCAGGTCGACCAGCTCGGCCTTGGTGAACTCCGAGACGGCGATCAGCCGCGAGGCTGCGGAGACGACGCGCGGTACCGCGACGCGCGAGTACGTCCGCGTCCAGCGGTTGAACCACTCGGGGTGACGCAGGACGGCGAGATCGTGCACCGTCACCACGAGCGGCACGGACGAGGAGAACGGGCCCCGGAAGGTCGGACAGTGCAGGACGTCCGCACCGGTGACTCGCAGACGCGGGTACCAGAGGGCGTCTGCCGCGAGCGTCCGTAGGCGGGAGGTCGCCGGGAACGACACCTCGCGAACCGGTACGTCGAGATGGTCGAGGAGCCCCCGCAGGTACCGGGCTGTGCCCGCGCGCGTCTGGCGCAGCGGCGTCGTGTCGATGCCTACGAGAATTGCCGATACCCCTCGAGGAAGAGCTCACCGGTTCTGGCCCAGGAGAACCGGGCCGCGTGAGCAAAGCCGAGCGCTCGCAGCTCCTCGGAGCGCGAGAGCGCCTCTCTGATCGCGTCTGCGAACGCCTGCGGGCTCTCGGGATCGGCGCGAAGCGCGGCGTCGCCGCAGGCCTCGTCGAGCGATGGGTGTGCCGAGGAGACGACCGGTGCCCCGGCCGCCATCGCCTCGGTGATCGGCATCCCGAACCCCTCGAACCGAGACGGGTACACGACCACGGCGGCCCCGCGGTAGAGCCGGGCGAGCTCCTGGTCGTCGACGCGCCCGAGCCTTAGGATCCCGGGTCGGTCGAGCTGCGGCTGCTCGCCCCAGCCCTGGCCACCAACCAGCACGAGCCGGAGCCCCAGGTCGGCCACCAACGCGAAGGCGTCAACGAGAGTGCCGAGGTTCTTGCGGGGCTCGAGGGTCGCGACCGTGAGCAGGTAGGGGCCGCCGAGGTCGGCCGCCTCGCCGCCCGGCACGAAGTCGGCGCCGATTCCCGGGTGGGCGACAACGACCCGCTCCCGTGGGAACCCGAGCGTCGCCGCAACGTCATCGGCGGTGAACGCGGAGTTCGCGAACATCACGTCGCAGGTTCGGGCCGCGTTCGCGTACTTGCGGCTGTGCATCGACCGTGTCCGTCCGGTTACCCACTCGGGGAAGTGCAGCGGCACGAGATCGTGGATCGTCGTCGCCCGCACGCCGTGGCGCTGCGGCGGGTACATCCAGTCGGTGAAGTGCAGGGCGTCGAACGGGCCGAGCCAGCGCTCGGCCGGAGGCCAGCCGAGACGCGACCACGCGGTTCGCCAGCTGTGCGCACCGATGAGCGTCTTCAGCTCGATCTCGACCGGCGCTCCGTCGAGCGCCTCGGGGATCACGCGCCGTCCCTCAGGCGATGTCGGGGCGAACGCCACGATCTCGTCGCCGGCCCGCGCAGCCGCCGCGGCGAGCCCCTGCAGCGAGCCCCGGATGTAGTTGTTCACCCCGGTCCGCTCGTGCGAGAGCGGTGACACGTCGAAGGCGATCCTCACGAGGAGTAGGTGAAGCGGAGGAAGTGAGTTCCGAGCCGGCGCATGTCGGTGCTGCCCGGCACGATGAGCGACGGGATCGCCGTGCGGGCGACGTCGTAGGTGACCGTGCAGGTCGATCCTTCGGGATGGAGCGGCACGGTCAGGGTCGGCTCCTCGCCCGGGCCAAAGCTGACGCTCCCGACGGCCGTCGTCCCCTCGGTCGCACGCACCACCTGTTCCTGCGGAAAGAGCGTCGGGTCGCTGTGGAGCACAACGCTCAGCTTGCCGCCGGTGCAGGCTCGGCGCGTGTAGACGACCGAGTCACCCGACCACGTCCCACCCCGGTACACGCCGGTCACGTCCGTGAGAACGCTCACGTAGCCGCCCACCCGGTAGAGACGCAGCCCGAGTGTTGGGCTAGACGCAACGAGCGTCCCCGCAACGTCGAGCCATCCGTCTGTGAGCACGTAGTCAGCCGTGATCGGATCTGAGTGAGGACAGCCGTCGCAGGCCGTCGGTGCGAGCGTCCCATCGGGGAGCGGACTGGCTGGCCGCTCGGCCAGCAGCCCCGGTGAGGGATCGCCGCCGACGTCGTAGACAGTGTCGAAGCTGCGGTTGAAGAACTCGTTCTCCCAGATCACATACGGGCTCGGGCGTCCCGACCACAGGAAGGTAACGGAGGCGTCGCGGCCGACGGCCCGATCGAGCCAGTCACGGCGCTCAACCCCGATGCCAGCGGCGCGAGCGTCGAGCGCGGTCTGGCGCAGCCCGTGTCGGCCGGTGTCGACAACCGCGGCGGTCGCCACGAAGTAGAGCCCGACGAGCGCGACGAGGAGCGGCGCCGCCCGACGAGGTAGCAACACGAACGCGGCGGCAGCCAGGAGCGACGCGCCGAGCGCGACGAGGCGAAGGGCGCCGAACGAGATGCCACGGTCGTGCACCCACCACCACGGCAGCAGCGCGAAGGTGTCGGAGACCGCCGGTCGGCCGACGAAGCGGCTGTACGGGATCAGCACCGGAAGCGCGCCGGCGACCAGCGCGGCCAGGAGCAGCGGGCGTCGTCGGCGCGTCACGATGCCGCTCCCGAGCAGGCCGCAGAGGGCGACGAGGGCGAGCGGTGTGACGTAGAACATCGTCCGCTCCTCGATCCGATCGACCGAGGGCTGTGAGGCAAAGGTTGCGACCTCTGCCACGACCGACGCGGTCAGCACGAACGACCCGACGGCGAATGCGGAGACGGCGTGCGCTCCCTCCCGTGGCGCGAGCCACACTGCGAGCAGAGCGGCAAACGGCACGACCCCGACGTAGAGGTCGAGTTCGGCCACGTGGTAGACGAGAAAGTGCGATACGGCCGACAGCGAGTAGCTGCTGTCGAGCGCGGCGCGGTAGGCGCCGAGCAGCGTGAGCGGTGAGCGGCCGCGCGCGACGGTCATCACGAGCGCACCGGCGACCCCGAGACCCAGAAGCCCGTAGAGCGTCCGAAACGGCCAGAGGCCCTTCGGGCCCGTCCTCTCCACGGCCACGAGGAGCACCGGCGCAGCGGCAGCGGCTGCGACGAAGACGACCGCCTGCGGTCTCGTCGCGTAGGCGACCCCGCAGAGCAGGAGCAGCCCGAGCTGACCGAGCGCCGTCGGCCGGTCGAGCACCCGAACAAGCGACCACGCAACAAGCAGGAACGTGGGATAGAAGGCGTTCTCGGTCATCAACGTGCCGGTGTAGAGCATTGATGGCACCGCGACGGTGAGCAGCGCAACGGCGAGCGAGGCGCGCACGGTGACGACCCGGCGCGCGAGCAGATAGGCGGGCACGGCGGCGATCGACATCAGCGCCGCGTTGATGACCTTCGCCGCAGCGTAGGCGTCGGGGATCGACGGGAAGAGCCGCCAGGCCGGTGCGATCAGCGCCGGATAGACGACGCCGTAGGCGTGGCTTGGGCGTTCACGGATCAGGAAGTTCCCGCCGGCAGCGAACGACTTTGCGAGCTCCGAGTAGGTGATCTCGTCGACCATGATCCACGGCACGACGATCCGCTGCGCCACGACGGCCCAGACTGACGCCGAGAGGACGACGATCCCGGCGAGCCAGAGTCTCGCCGACCGAACGCTCACACGAGACCCGCCCCGCGAGCCTGCCGGAAGAGCTCCGAGGTGTCCTCAAGGCCAACCTCGGAGGCGGCCTCGGAGATGCGCCAGAGCACCTGGTCGGCGACGGCATCGCCGCCGGCGGCCATCTCGAGCGCGGCCGCGTAGGCGTCGGCGACGTGCCGGAGGTCGTGCTCGCTGCGCACGTAGTGCTGCGCCGAGGCTCCCAGAGTCGCCGCGTGGTCGGCCGCGAGCTCGAGCGCGCCCGCGATGGTCGCGGACTCGTGCCGGTCGACCGGAATCTTGAGCGCAACGTTGTCGGGGATCTCGGAGAACCAGCCGACATCCGACACGAGCATCGCCTTGCCGAGCGACAGCCCGCGGATCACCGAGCCGGACGTCTCACCCATCGTCGGCGAGCGGAGGTTGACGAGGACGTCGCAGGCCGCCATGAGCGACCAGAGCTGATCCTCGGGCACGTAGTCGTGGCGGATCAGCGACTCGCCGCGGATGCCCAGGCGCTCGAGCCGCCGGTCGAGATCGAACCGCTCGGCGGCGGCCCCGACGAGCAGCAGCCTGGCACCTGGCCGCCGCTCGAGCAGCATGGCAAACGCTTCGAGCAGCGCGGGGATGCGCTTGTTCATGTTGAGGTAGCCGAAGCATCCGATCAGCGGCTCGCCGGTCACAGCGGCAGGCTCCACGGGCTCGATCGGCCAGGCCGGATGCGGGATCTTCCAGAGCGGGCCTGCGTAGCCCGCCTCGCGCGCCTTGCGGGCGACGTAGGAGGAGTGGACGATCAGCCCCTCCGCGAGATCCAGGATCGTGCCGGTGAGCGGGTAGCGCTCGGGCTGGGTCTCCCACAGCAGCGGCAGCAGGTTGTCGAGCACGCCTAGCCCGAGCAGGCGGCCGGCGACGCCGGAGTCGCGCTCCATCGCATCGAGGTAGCCGCGGCCGTTCCCCCGGCCAATCGTCAGCCCGGCGACGAGGTGGTGCAGCACCGCCTCGTGAAGCACGACAACGCCGGGCCGCTTCTCGAGCGCGTCGACGATCCAGCCGTGGAAGACCGGCTCGTTGCCGACGTGGTAGAGCGCAACGTCGGCGTCGGGAGCCTTCTTGCCGGGCTGCGCAACGACCACGTCGGCTACGCGCTCCCGCAGCGCCGGCAGCAGGAGCGCCGAGTAGTCGGCGATCCCCGACCGGTCAGGCGGCATCGGCGAGTAGTAGGCGACCTTCATGCCAGCAACGCGTCGATACACGCGTCCCAGGTGATCCGAGCTGCGATGGACTTGCCCGCCTCGCCGAGCCGCTTGGACATGCCGAGGTCGCCGATCAGGAGCGAGCAGGCCCGTGCGATCTCGCCGGCGTCAGGCGCGACGACACAGCCCGTCTGACCGTCGGAGACGACCTCGAGCGGCCCACCCGCGTCATGCGTGGTGATGACGGGCTTTCCCGACAGGAACGCCTCGTAGGGCACGATGCCGTAGTCCTCGTCGACCGGCGCGTAGAACACGGCACGGCAGCGCGCGTAGAGGTCGGTGAGCGTCTCGGCGTCGACGCGACCCGCGAACTCGACGCGGTCCTCGATCCCGGCCGCAGCCTTCTGGAGCCGCTCGCGATCGGGCCCGTCTCCCGCGATCACGATCCGGAGACTCGGCTCCGCCCTGGCGGCGTCGATCAGCATGTCGATCCGCTTCGCCCGGTCGAGCCGGTTTACGGAGAGAACGAAGTCGTCGTAGGTGTCGGTGCGAAACGCAAGCTTCTGAGGTGGCGGCGGGAGAACGGTGGCGTCGAGGCCGGAGTGCTCCTTGAGCCGACCGGCGACGTTGCCGGAGATCGTGAAGATCCGCCGGGCCTCACGTAGCGCGACGTCGTCGAAACGCTCGACGGCGAGGCGCGTCGCCCTGTCCTCGGGCGACTCGGAGAACTGGCCGAACTCGGTCCGGTCGAAGTCGTACGCCTGACGGAACTGGTGGATGAGCCAGACGACCTTGTTCGGGTGACGGATGCCGTACGACGGAAACTTCGTCCCGATCACCAGGTCGATCTGCGGCCCGTCAAGCTCGCTCAGGTCGAGCAGCCGCCAGATGAGGGCCTGGTCGAGAACACGGGCGCGCGGATGCCACTTGAACGGCACCGCCACCAGCTCGGCGTCGTGACCGCGAACGCGGAGCTCATCGACGAGCTGGTCGGCCACGAGCTCTGCGCCGCCGTAGACGAACGGCACCTGCGGCCGGCAGACCGCGATCCTCATCGCTCTTCGAGCCGCGCGATCCGCTCGTCGAGATCGTCGATCAGCTTGAGAAGAGCGTCGTTGTACGCCCGCTGGTCAGCCCAGGCGGGCTCGACGTACCAGCGCATGAAGCGGCGCAGGAAGAGCTTCACCGGGCCGGCCTTGCCGACGATCGGCCGGTCAGCCGAGATCGCCCACATGCGCTCGGCCTGGTCGCGCACCGAGAGCCGGACGGCCGCCGGCGACACGTCGCCCGACCGGGGTCCGGCCGCGCGAATCTCCTCCTTCAGCCGCGCGAAGAGCGCGGCGACGTCAGTCGTCTCCTCCGGCATTGGGCGAAGTGTAAGCGGCGGTGGTTACGGCGCTGTAAGCACCGGGTACGGGATGCCATTCGCGCAGGGTTTCCGGAGCCGGAAGGGTGGTGCATTCCGCTCCTTGGGCGCCCAAGGAGCGATGCTCGATTCCCGTGCTCTCCGAGCTGGGGGCAGATCCGCGACAGCCTTCGGAGGCTCGCGTTCTTCACGCCCTGGGTGTCGATCCCGCTCGCCGCGCTTGGCCCCGTCCTCGCCGTCCTCGCGCCGTTGATGCCCGCCCTCGGCGTCGTCGGCTGGGTGTTCTACCCGGCGGCCGTGCTCTGCGCGGTCGGACTCGCGATCTGGCTTCGCCCCAAGTACCGGCTCGCCTCTCTCGCAAGCTCGCACCTCCGCGCTCGGGCCGGGAACGTACAAGACGCCCGGGCCGAACGAGGCACAGATGACCTACCCGTCGCCGCGACGGCGTACGATCGCGGCGTGATCGCGATCTCGTTGCTCACACTCGCCCCTGGGCAGCACGGCGGCAGCGAGTCTGCCACGATCGCGCTGCTCCGAACGCTCGCGCGGAGCGGGACACTTCCGTACCGCGTCCTGCTCCCGCCGACCGCGCCCGAGTTCGGGCAGGGGCTCCCCTCGGAGGTGGTGCACGAGTACCACGCTGCCCGCACGTTGCCGCAGCGGCTCGCGGCGATGACCGCCGCCGCCGCCCGTCCGGGGCCGCTCCGCCGCCACTACACCGACGCGGACGTCGTCCACTACCCGCTCACGATCCGGCTACCCGCACTCGAGACTCCGACGGTGGTGACGCTCCACGACGTCCAGCACCTCGACCTCCCCGGTCTCTTCTCGCGCGGTGAGCGAGCGTTCCGTGCGCTTGCCTACCACCGCTCGGCGCACTCGGCCCAGATCGTGATCGTCCCGAGCGAGTTCGTCCGCGACCGTGCCGTCGAACGCCTCGGCCTCGATGCGGCGCGTGTGCGCGTCATCCACCACGGCATCGATCACGACCGGTTCTCGCCATCCGGGCAGGAGCGGGAGGAGTTCATCCTCTACCCCGCCCGCGGCTGGGCCCACAAGAACCACAAGCTGCTCCTCGAGGCGTTCGCGCAGCTTCGCGTCACGCGTCCTGGCCTGCGGCTCGTCCTCACCGGCGGCGGTCACACCGAAACGGCGCCTGCCGGGGTCGAGATCCGCGGGCACGTCTCCGACGCCGAGCTCGTCTCGCTGTACCGCCGCGCCGCCGTGCTCGTCTTCCCGTCGCTCTACGAGGGGTTCGGCCAGCCGGTGCTCGAAGCGATGGCGTGCGGCTGCCCGGTTGCCTCGTCGAACGCGGCTTCGCTCCCCGAGGTCTGTAGCGACGCCGCGCGGCTCTTCGACCCGCACTCGGCGGAGGCGATTGCAGAGGCCGTCGCCGAGGTGCTCGACGACCCGCAGCCGTGGACGGAGCGGGGCCTCGCGCGGGCTGCACCGTTCACGTGGGAGGCCTCGGCAGAGGGCCACGAGGCCGCTTACCGTGACGCCGTCGCCGGGCTGGCGTAGGGTTGCCGCAATGGGTTCGACACTGACCGACACGCTGCGACACAACCCTCCCGGCATCCACGGCGACGGCGACGAGTTCTGGGGTCTCGACTGGGGCGCACTCGGATGGATCGAGCGAGCAGTGCGAGCCGAGATGTCGACGCTCGAGATCGGCGCCGGCGCCAGCACGATCGTGTTCGCCGCCTCCGGAGCCACGCACTCGGTCGTCACTCCCGACCCGCGGGAGGAGGAGCGGATCCGGGCAGCCTGCGAGCGCCTCGGGATCTCGAGCGCCAACGTGACGTTCCACATCGGCCCGTCCCACGAGGTGCTGCCGCGTCTGGAACAGACCCCGCTCGACCTCGTGCTCGTCGACGGCGCACACGGCTTTCCCTATCCGATCCTCGACTGGTGGGCGGTTGCACCGCGGGTCCGAATCGGTGGGACGGTTCTGCTCGACGACGCGTACATGCCGCCTGTGCTGGTGCTCGTCGATGCGCTCGCTCACGACACGAACTGGCAGGTCGCCGAGGCGATCGGCTTCCGAACAGCCGTCGTGACCAAGCTCGGCGATGGGCTCCCGCCGTTCGACTGGGACGGCTCGAGGATGGGTGGACGGATGAGCTTCCGCTACCTCCACGGCTCGCAGCGGGCGACCGGTGCCGTTCGGCAGCGGCTCTTCAACACGCGCGCCGGGCTCCGGATTGTCGGGCTCGTGCGTCGACGCTCCGAGCTGCGCTGGCGCAAGACCGGCTAGAGCCTGGCTACATCGCTCGCAGGTAGTGGACTGCGCTGCGCAGGCCCTTCGGCCTGATCACGGCGATCAGAGCTCCGTAGAGCCCGAGTCCAACACATGCCGCCGGGAGGGATCCGAGGACGAGCCCGGCAGGGACGAAGGCCGCGAGCGTCATTCCCGTCACGGTCAGCGCGGCGAGGCCGAGGCCACGCATCGTCGCACGAAGCGCCCGGAGCCCCACCAGCACGACGGCAAGTGCAAGCCCGGTCGTGAGGCAGAGCGCGATGGCCAGCCCGTTCAGCCCCCAGACCGCGCGCAGGAACGCAGCGAGGCCTGCGTGCACGCCGACGACGCCGATCGCCGCCCCCGCAAGCCGATTGATGCGGACGCCGTAACCGGCGGCGAAGAGGACCGGGAACGCGACCGAGAAGCCGACCGACAGCACCATCCACGGCGCAAGGACGACTACGAGCCGCCCGAGCGTGTCCCCGACGTTGCTCGAGTACGCCGCCCCCAGCACCAGCCCGGCGATCCGCCCGCCGGCCAGCGCAAAGACCCCCGCCGCACCACCAACCGCGAGAAACGCAAGCCACGACGACGCAACGATGTGGCGCGCCACCCCGACCGGGTCGACGTCGCTTCGGCTCAGCCCGACAGACGTCACGAGGCCGAGCGACGACGCCGTCACGGCCACGACCGCCGAGCCGATCAGATAGGCGTAGCTGAAGCTCGTCGCCGAGCCGACACCCTCGCTGGCCGCGAACGGCAGACAGATCAGGTAGACGGCCTGCATCGCAAGCGGAAAGGCGCTGCCGAGCGCGAGCTCCCCGAGCCGCGAGGTCGGCGGCGCGCCGGTCGGCCGCACCGCCGACCTCGGCACGCGCTCGGCAAGAGCGATGCGCACGAGGGCAACGGCGGGGACGCCAAACGCGATCGCGCCGCTCAGCGCCATGCCCCAGGCAACCGCGCGGATGCCGTGCGCGCCGACGAGCGAGAGGATGAGCACGACGCCCGACAGGCTCCCGAGCGAGAACCCGACGGCCGCCACGGCGTAGCTGTCGAGCGCGGCGAGCGCGCTCGCCGCGAAGCCACCGAAGAGCTGGAAGACCGCCGAGAGCACCATCCAGGGCAGCGTCGCCGCCGCCGCCGCCCGCGCATCGGCCGGCCCGAAGCCGGTCAGCAGCGCCGCGAGCGGGTGGGCGAAGATCCAGCTCGCCAGGACAAGTGGCAGCGCCACGATCCCGCCGGCGGCGCCGTAGGAGACGAGCTCCGGGCCGAGACGGTTCCCGACCCGCGCCCGGGCAAGAGCCGGAAGCACGGTGATCCGCGAGGCAGTCGCGGCGAGTGCGAGCACCACGAACACGCCGTAGGCCTCGAAAAAGCCGTCCGTCTCGGAGGTTCGCCCGAACTTGTGAGCGACGAGAACACCCACCACAGCGGCGAGCGCCGTCTGCACCGCGAGCGCCACGGCGGTGACGGCGCCGCTCCCGAGGGAGCCGAGGCCGCGCGAGGCGGTACGCTTCTTCACCACGTGGAGAGCGTACGCACCCAGAACGACGCCTGGACCGGATCTGCCCTCGAGCAGCTCCGTGCCGACTTCGGCCCGGCGTTCGAAGGCCGGACCTGTCTCGTCACGGGCGCAGACGGCTTCATGGGGTCGCATCTGACCGATGCGCTCGTCGAGATCGGGGCGAAGGTCGTTGCGTTCGTCCGCGCTACATCGTCCGGGGCGCTCAACAACATCGGGCCGATCCGCGACCGCCTCGATCGCGTCGTCTTCGCCGACCTGACCGACAAGACGTCGATCGACTATCTGATCCGCGACCTGACGAAGGTCTCCGACAAGCCCTACGTCTTCCACCTCGGCGCCCAGGCGCACGTCGGAGAGTCGTGGCACCGGCCGTACGAGACCGTGATGACGAACACCGTCGGAACGCTCAACCTGCTCCAGTCGATCGTCGACCACGGCCTCGAGGTCGAGAAGTTCGACACCGCCGGGACGTCGGAGGAGTACGGGAACGTCCGCGAGTCCGTCTCGCACCACCACGACTTCGATGAAAGCGGAGCGCTGATCCTCCACGAGCGCTCGCCGATCAACCCCAAGTCCATCTACGCGACGGCCAAGGTCGCAGCCGACTTCCTGACGATGAACTACTTCGACGCCTACGGCGTCCCCGGTGTCGTCACCCGGATGTTCAACAACTACGGCCCCCGGCAGAACCCGCGCTACGTGACCGGCACGATCATCACGCAGGCGCTCACCCGGAAGACGATCGAGCTCGGACAGCTCGATCCGCTCCGCGACTTCTGCTTCTGCACTGACGGCGTCCGCGGCCACCTGACGGTCGCAGCCAAGGGAACGCCCGGCGAGGTCTACGTCTACGGCCAGGGCGAGAACATCTCGATGGCGGACTGGGTCGCGATGATCCTCCGCGTCGGCGAGGAGAACGGCTTCTGGCCAGGCGACCGCGAGATCGTCACGACTCCATCTCGCCGCCGACCCGGCGCGAGCGAGGTGATGGCACTGCGGGTCGGATACGAGAAGCTCCACGGTGAGACCGGCTGGACGCCCGAGGTCTCCTGGGAGCAGGGAGTCGCCCGCACGATCGCCTGGTACGCGGCAAATCGCGACCGCTGGATCGGTCGCGTCGACTGGAGAGAGTCCTGAGGGCTCTCGTCACCGGAGGCGGGGGATTCCTCGGCTCCCATCTCGTCGACCGGCTCCGCGAGCGTGGCGACGAGGTCATCGTCCCACGCAGAGCCGAGTACGACCTGACCGACTGGAGCGACGCGGAGCGCCTCTTCGCCGAGGCCCGGCCGGAGATCGTCTACCACCTCGCTGCCGAGGTCGGCGGGATCGGTGCCAACCAGGCGAACCCGGGCCGCTACTGGTATGCGAACCTGATGATGGGCGCGCACGTGCTCGAGCTGTCGCGGCGCCACGACGTCTCCAAGGTGCTCGTCGCAGGCACCGTCTGCGCCTACCCGAAGTTCACCGAGACGCCCTTCAGTGAGGACGACCTCTGGAACGGCTACCCGGAAGAGACGAACGCCCCCTACGGTGTGGCGAAGAAGGCCGTGCTCGTCGGCGCGCAGGCCTACCGCGAGCAGTACGGCCTCGACGCCGTCTTCCTGCTCCCCGCGAACCTCTACGGGCCGCGCGACAACTTCGACCTCGAGACCTCGCACGTCATCCCCGCGCTCGTCCGCAAGATGCTCGCGGGCACCGAGCGCGTCACGCTCTGGGGCGACGGGTCCCCGACCCGCGAGTTCCTCTACGTCGACGACGCAGCCGAGGCCTTCGTGCTCGCCGCTGATCGCTACTCGGAGCCCGACCCGGTCAACATCGGAACCGGCGTCGAGATCTCGATCCGCGAGCTCGCCGAGACGATCGCCGACCTGGCCGGCTTTGACGGCGAGATCGACTGGGATGAGACGAAGCCAAACGGCCAGCCTCGGCGTCGGCTCGATACGAGCAGGGCCGACTCCCGGTTCGGATTCCGCGCCAGCACCTCGCTGCGCGACGGGCTTGCGCGCACGATCGCGTGGTATCGCGAGTCGAACGCCGATGCCCGGCAGTAGCGAGACTGTCCGGAAGGTCATTGCCACCGCCGGCGCGCTGATCCGTCGGATTCCCGTCCCGAAGCCGTGGCAGACGATCGCGGTGCTGACCGTCGGGAGCTGGGCCGTGACGGCCGCTGTTGCCGTGATCGCCGAGCACAACGGGCGGCTCTACTCGACCGGCGGTCAGGGTGTCTCGACCTACGCGGCCGCCTGGGCGCTCGGCCACGGGCACCTCCCGGCCGCGCACACCGGGTACCTCTACGCGCTCCTGCTGGCGCCGATCGCCGCTCTGGCCGGCCCGAACCTGCTCGGCGCGATCCCGGCGGTGGTCGTGCTGAATGCGGTCGTCCTGACGCCCGCCGCGCTCTGCTGCATCTACGGGCTGGCGCGGAGGGTCGCCGGTCGGGCCTACGCCACGGTCACCTCGACCCTCTGGGTCGTGCTGCCCGTGCTCGCGATCCCGGACTTCTACCAGCGTTACCGCCAGCGCTACGTCTCGGACTCGCTCCCGAGCACTGTCGGCCTCGTTCCCGTGGGCATTCTCCCGTCGCTCGCGCTGCTGCTCCTCGCGGCGGTGTTCTGTCTCCGCGCGGCCGAGACGCGCGACCGCGCCGACGCGATCGCTGGGGGCCTCACAGCGGGCCTCGCCCTCGCTGTCGATCCGGCAAACGCGCAGTTCCTACCGGCCGCGTTCGCGGCGCTTCTTGTGGCACGCACCCCGCGCGCTGCGCTCGCCTTCGCGGCAGCGCTGCTTCCTGCGGTACTCGGTCTCGCGATCTGGAAGCTTCGGGGCGACGGCAACCTCCCGACGCCGGCCGACCTCGGCCGTCACGTGCACTTCGACCGCAGCGTCTTCAACCACAACCTCGACGGCTTCCGGGAGTTCACCTGGAGCGTCCGGCTCCTCTCCTGGGTCATCGTCGGCGGCGTGATCGCTCTGACGCGCAGGTCGGCTCCGGTGGCTGTGCTGGTGGGCGGCTGGTTCGCGGCGTTCCTGCTGCTGCGTGGCGGGTCGGTCGCCGACTTCGACGCCGGCACGTTCTTCCCGCAGATGGCAGCGGCGTTCCCCGCGCTCTTCCTGCTCATCGTCGCGCTGCCCCTGCTCGTCCCGGTCAGCGGTCGCGGCCTCGCCGAACTCGGAGAGCGACGCACCGGGCCTGCAACCGGGAGGCGGACGCTCGCCATTCTGGGGGCACTCACCACGCTGCCGCTGTTGCTCGTGGTCATGCTTCCTGCTGCGGGCTCCAGGTCGGGCGCGACCGTCATGGTCGGCGGCGTCTCCGTCCCCGCCAACACGTTCACCGTCACCGCCACGACCGACGCGCAGGCTGTGACGCTCTCCTGGCCCACCCAGTCGAAGGGTGACGCGCAGATGGCCTACACGGTCGTTGGAGGCTCAGCCGACCCGCTGTCGTGCCGCCACGGTGGCATGACCGCCGCTGTGTGCACGCTCGCGGGCTCCACGGCTGCGACGACCTCTGACACGACCGCGACCGTCAAGGTCTCGCAGGGTTCGCCGACGACCTACCGGGTGGTCGTCGCCGCGGCACCATTCGGCGAGGCGGGCCCGGACGACTCGCTCCTGCTGAGCTCCCCCGTCACCGTCCCGAGCGCCCGCTAGTCGCGTTCGCGCACCTTCTCCTCGAGCAGCGCGAGGCGCTGGGCGAGGTTCATGTTCTCGTCGGTTAGCCGTGAGATGACGGTTGAGTAGTGGAGCAGCACGAGGATGACGAAGAGCAGGCCGACCGCGAAGAGCACGGCCGGCGGGTAGCTCCGAACGCCGAGCCAGCCGGCGATCGTGTTGAGGCCGCCGCGCCAGGCGGCGAGCACGACGAGGACGAGACCGGTCGCGAGCCAGAGGAGCGCGTAGCGCTCATGGAGGCGGCGGCTGCGGATCAGCTCGAGGACACCGAGCAGCAGCAGGACGGCGACGAACGTCGCGGCGATCGAGACCTTCAGCGGAGTCACACGTCCTCCCGATGGCCTCGCACGGGGCGGAAGAGATCGACGAAGACAGCCAAGAGCACCTTGATCATGTAGTAGACCGATGCGAGCGCGCTGATCGACGAGCGCCCGTGCTCGCGCTCGCGCATCGTCACAGGCACCTCGCACACGCGCAGGCCGTGGCGGAGCGCCATCACCAGTCCCTCGACCTCGGGGTAGTCGTGCGGGAGCTCAGCGGCGTACAGGCCGATCGCGCGCCGGTTGAGCGCCTGGAAGCCCGAGGTCGTGTCGGTGAGCCGCTGACGCGCGACGCGCGAGACGACGCGGGCGAGGATCCCGATGCCAACCCGGCGGGCGGCCGACGAGCGATACCCGCCCTCGCCGATGAAGCGCGAGCCGATCGCGATGTCGGCCTCCCCCGCGGCGACCGGGTCGATGACGGCGTGCAGCTGGGCGGGATCGTGCTGCCCGTCGCCGTCGAGCCTGACTGCGAGGTCGAAGCCCTCCTCCCACGCAAACCGGAACCCGGTCTGGACGGCACCGCCGATTCCGAGGTTGAACGGGAGCACGACGACGCGCGCGCCACGGCCGCGGGCGACCTCGGCGGTGGCGTCGGTGGAGCCGTCGGAGACGACCACGACCTCGAGGTCGGGTGCATGGGTACGGATCTCGTCGAGCAGCCGGCCGATGTTCCGCTCCTCGTTGAACGCGGGAACGATCGCGATGCGCCGCGTCGTCTCAGGCGCCATGCGTGCCCGTCCCGAGGCCGACGTGGTCGAGAAGCTGGCGGGCGCGGTGCCGGTAGGTGTGCTCGTCGAGAACGCGCTCGCGGGCGCGGCGGCCCATCTCTGCCGCCTGTGCCGGGTCGTCAAGCAGGCCCCGGTAGGCAGCGATCGCCTCGTCGGCGTCGCCGACGACGAGCAGCTCGCTGCCGGGCTCGAACCAGCGCTCGATTCCCTCGTACGGGTTCGACACGATCGCCGCACCCGACGAGGCGAGCTCGAACGGCCGGCAGGACGACGACGCGTACACGGTTGCGTGCGACCGGCGCGTGATGCAAAGGTTGATCCGGGCAGCGGAGATCGCGCGGGGGAAGACGTTGAACGGCACGTTCCCAATCTGGCGGGCGTGGCCCGTGTCGGCGCGGAAGTCATAGCCACCGAGCCCGAAGTCGACCTCGGGAAGCGCGCGGGAGGCTGTCCCGATCATCGCCTCGACCCACTCGGCGCGGAACTTGTCGCCGTGCCCGTAGAAGAACACGTCGAGCTCCTTCTCGATCGGCAGCGGTGAGAAGAAGTCGGGGTCGGCGCCCCAGAAGATGGTCTCAACCCGCTTCGCGCCCAGCTCGGCGAGCCGCGCCGACCCGCCCTCGGAGTTCGAGACCAGGAGGTCGTACTCCGAGAGGTCGGCACCGTGGTAGTAGGCAAAGCCGCTCGTGTCGGCTCCGCCGAACTCCGGCAGGCTCATTGGCACGTCGCCGTCGTAGAAGACGACCGGGATCCCGAAGCGTTCGCGGATCGCGGTGGGGATGCCGCGGAAGTGCGTCATCGGAACGGTGAAGACGACGACCGCGTCCGGCCGCTCCCGCTCGACGAGCGCTTCTAGGTGACGCCGCCAGCGCGGCGTGACAAGCCGCCAGACGGCCTCGCGGGTCAGCCGGTCGCCGAGGGAGTGCTCGGGGTTGACCTCGTCGCGCCGCAGGAACTTGTCGCCCTTCGTCCGGGCAAGCAGCGTCCGTGCCTTCGCATACGACTCGCCCTCGTAGTAGGTCGGGTTCGGCGCGGTCCGCCACCACGGCGTCTCGATCGGCCGACCGCGGTACGGGGTGACGACGACGTCGACGCCCTCGTCATGGAGCCCTTTCCAGAGCTGCCACCAGGCGGGAGTGCAGCCGTAACGGAAGTCGAGATCGACCGCGGAGGCGACGCAGAGAAGCTTGGGAGGGCGCATGCCGCCGCTAAGTGTCGCAGGAGCGCGTTACGGAGCCGTAAGGGCCTGCCCTGGCGGGTCATCTAGTAGGCGCCGCGCCGCGTGGCAACTGCGGGGAGCGTGCGCACGAGGATCGAGATGTCGAGCCAGATCGACCAGTTCTCGAGGTAGAAGAAGTCGAGCCGCACGAGGTCGTCGAAGGTGAGGTTGCTGCGACCGGCGATCTGCCAGAGGCCGGTCATGCCGGGCAGGACGTTCGAGCGGCGACGGTGCCACGGCTCGAGCATCGCGTGGTCGCGGTGTGGGAGCGGACGCGGGCCAACGAGCGACATCTCTCCGCGGAGAACGTTGATCACGTTCGGCACCTCGTCGAGTGAGTAGCGGCGCAGGATCCGGCCGACCGGTGTGACGCGCGGATCGTTTCTGATCTTGAAGAGCGCGCCGCTCGCCTCGTTCGCGGACTCAAGCGACGCCTGCGCGCTCGCCGCATCGGCGACCATCGTCCGGAACTTCAGCATCGGGAACGGCTGCTCGCCGAGGCCGACCCGTGAGTCGACGTAGAACACGGGCCCGCGGGAGGTGAGCTTGATCACGATCGCGAGCAGGAGCCAGAGAGGCAGGCCGACGACGACGATCGCGATCGAGACGACGACGTCGAACACACGCTTCGCAGCCCAGTCGGCCCCGCCGAGAATCGGGGGGCGCAGCTCGAACAGCGGCACGGCCTGACCGGGGATGTACTCGCCACGTTCGATGAGCAGCTCGGTCGTCCGCGGCGCGACGCGCACCTTGACGCCGCGACGGTGGGCAAGCTCGACGACCTCGAGCAGGTCGCTCTCGTCAAAGCCGGAGTCGGCCACGATCACCTCGTGGAGATCTTCCGTGGCCAGCATCTCGCGCAGCTGCGCTCCGGAGGTCGCCTCGCCGACGAACTCGTAGTCGATGCCGCCACGGCTCGAGCCGAGCGTCTCCCGGAGGTGGGCGACCTGGTCGGGATCACCAACGAGGAGTGCACGACGTCGAACGCCGAACGACCGCATGAGCGATCCGGTGATGCTCTCGTAGCTCCAGCGGAAGAGGCTGATCAGCGCGGCGACCGTGACGGCCGCGGTGATGTAGAGCCCGAACGTCGTGAAGTGCTGCCCCGTCCCGATCGCGAAGGCGAGCGCGAGGGCAGCCACCAGGATGACGGACGGGATTATGTGCCCGGCACCCTCGCGCAGCTCGCGCGGTGAGTAGAGGCGGTTGCGCCAGAACACGAGCAGCAGCAGCAGGATCAGGAACGGCAGCCAGTCGGTCTCGTGGTCCCAGAGCAGGTTCCAGAGCACCGGGGTCGGGTCGCGGATCAGCGAGCGCACGACGAGCGCGGCGTAGAGCCCGATGGTGAGCCCCGCGAGGTCGATGACGACGAGCGCGGCGACGCTCGCGGTGCGGCGAACGAGCGTCTTCAGCGGGTTGCGCGTGAGGAGGTACGGCCGCATCGCGCGGACGTCCTCGGGCTGGGCCACCTCGGCAGGCTCGTTCACAGGAGCATCCTACGACGCGGCGAGCGCGATCCGACCTTCGACAGCCGGGCCGTGGACGCGGACGACGACGCCGGGGAGCGGCCCGTCCGACCACGTCCAGCGAACGCGTCGGCCCGCGATCGTCACGGCAACCGGCCGGTGCGAGGCCGAAACAAAGACCTGCACGTCGTGCGGCTGCCCGACGAGGTGGAGCTGGGCGCCGTCGGTGGCGAGGAAGCCCGCCCGTCCGGGGTGCGTCAGCTCGTCAACGCCCCACCATGAGCCGTGCGCCGTCCGCAGGTTGAACGGGATCACCGCCCCCGCCTTGACGTACAGCGGGAACTCCGCGATCGGAGTGAGGCGCGTCAAGGTCTGCCCGCCCGCCACCGTGGTACCGAGGAAGAGATCGACCCAGGTTCCCGGCGGGAGGTACACGCTCGGGGAGGTCGTGGACGATGTCACCGGCGCTGCGAGCAGGTCGGGGCCGACGAGCAGCTCGAGGTCGGCGCTCCAGGAGCCGGGGTCGGCCGGGTAGTCGGCGCCGAGCGGATGGAGAACCTGCTCCTGGCGCTGGAGCAGCCGGTAGAGGTACGGGAAGAGCTCGTAGTGCAGCACGGCCGCGGTGCGGAGATCGGCCATCGCGCTGCCGCCGAACTTCCACGGGGTCGCGTTCAGCCCGATCCCGCCGACCTCCATGATCGGCGAGACGGCACCGAGCTGCGCCCAGCGCACAAACAGCTCCGCGGTGAGCAACGAGGCGCTGCCACCGCCCGAGGAGTACCCGCCGACGTCCGAGCCCCACGTCGGAAAGCCGCTGGCGCCCGCAGATGCGCCGGCGTGGATCGCCTGGGCAAGACCCGCCCAGCTTCCCTCCTGGTCGCCGGCCCAGAGGCCGGGCACAACTGCCTGCGTCCCCTGCGTGCCGGCCCGGAAGATCGCGCCACGATCGGGGCCGAGCACGTCCATCGCGGCACGCTCGAAGAGCAGCGGGTAGGCGTTCGTGAGTGAGAGGTCCCGTCCCTCGAAGTCGATCTCGTCGCCCCGGTCACCCTTGAAGCCGTCGACACCCAGATCGACGAGGCTACGGAGGCGCCGCTTGAACTCGGCGACTACCGCCGGGTTCTGCAGGTCGAGCACCTCGTGGTGCGGCCGGGGGTGCGGCCCCGCGAGGCCGACTGCGGGGTACCCGTTTGGACAGGTCTCCTTGGGAGAGATCCAGAGCATGAACCGGATGCCGTAGTCGTGCACCCGCCGCACGACGGCGGCGGGCTGCGGGAAGCGGTTGAGGTCGAACTTGAGGTCGCCGTTGCAGACCTCCCACGGGTTGTCGAGGAGCACCCACCCGATCGGGATTCGCGCGGTCTGGAGCCGCCGGACGTCGTCGTACAGCGCACCCGGCCCGCGCACCTTGTCGCGCCACTTGATCAGCTCGAGCTCGGACGGCGGCGGCACGCGGGGTCGGCCCGCGTCGGCGTAGTAGCTCTGAAGCGTCTTGCTGAACCCCCCGGGGTAGATGTCCTCGACGAGCCTCGCGCCCTTCGCGCAGACGCCGACCTGCGTCGTCTCGGCGTGGAACGTGCACGGCTGCTCGTCGCCGGTCTCGCACGATCCGCCGCCGCCGGGCGATCCGGGGAACGCGAACGCCACGACGTGCTGACCCGAGACCCGCAGGCCCCAGCCGGCGGTGCTTGCGAAGTACGGGACAGAGACGTAGGTGCAGCCGATGCCGACCTTCATCTGCACGACCTTCCCGCTCAGGTCGGCGCCGTCTGTCCGTTCGCCGGAGCCGAGGAAGTGGTCGGCGGTCGTCGCGCCGTAGGCCGTGTAGACCTGCCCGATGTCGCTCGTCGGATGGATCGCGACGGAGACTCGGACGCCCGAGGCGCGGCGGGTGAGCGTGACCGTGGCTGTCCGTCCCGGGTCGTTCGTCCCGACCGTGTAGACGTTGCCGTGGGAGGAGATGACGTCGTTCAGGTAGCGCCACTCACCGCTGTCGGCGAGCTGGAACCAGAGACCGTCGCTCGCGGTTGAGACGACGGTCTTGCCGTCCTGCACGACCGAGAAGCCAAACGGCTTGCTCTCGACCTTCGTCGATGTCCCCGACGGCGTCTTGTGGCCACCGCAGCCGCTCAGGACAACCGCGGCGGCCGCGGCGAGGATCAGCCTGCGCACACGTCGCTCCAGGCAACCTCGCGCTCGGCGGTGAGCACGTCGAACGCGATCGGCCTGCGCCTGCGGGCGAGCAGGATGAGCGTCGCGGTGAGCGCGGCGCGGCGCCTGGGCTCGAGCAGCTCGTAGTCGTGGAAGTGAAGGTGGACGATGGGCGGCAGCGGCCGCACGAGCGCCTGCGCTGCCTCGCCGAGTGAGTGGGTCGTTGGCAGCTCGAGAACTCGGCGGCCGTCGTCGAGCCGTACCCACGCCGGCGCGTCGAGGCTCGCACGGGGCGAGTCCGGTGGCAGGTACGACGGCCGCTGCGCGGTGGCCGTGCAGTCGACGTACCCGAGCTCCGCGACCGCGGCCATCACGTCGGCGTCGGTGTACCAACCGCCGCCGCAGAAGTACCGCGGCTCCAGACCGCGCTCACGCAGCCACCGCCCCTCGTAGAGCACCGCCGCGGCCGGGTTAGGGGCGGTCGGCCGGGCGTGCGTCGGCGACGTCCAGTGGATGTGGTGGCCGTACGGGCCGAGCGAAGCAGCCTCGCGGGCGCGTTCAACGAACAGCTCCTCGCTCTCGTCGTCCATCGGCGGGCGCATCAACGAGGCGATCGCAAACCCGCCGGGGCGGCGCTTGAGCAGGGCGCGATAGCGCGCCCAGACACGGTCGTCGAGCGGCCGTTCGACGTGACACGACACGACCGCGTAGCCTTGCGTACCGGGCATGTGCGGGATCTGCGGACTCCTTGGTAGGGACGCGCCCGACCCAAGTCTGGTCGAAGGCATGAACGCGGCGATCGTACATCGCGGCCCCGACCATGGCGCGGTCGAGGCTTATGGCCGCTGCGTGCTCGGATACCGGCGGCTGTCGGTTCTCGACCTCCACACAGGCAACCAGCCGTTCGCAAACGAGCGCCGCGACGTTGTCTGCGTGTTCAACGGCGAGCTCTACAACTTCCGTGAGCTGCGGGACGAGCTGGAGGCGCTCGGCCACGAGATTCCCGGCACCGGAGACTCGCCGCTGATCCCCCACGCCTACGAGCAGTGGGGTCTCGACTTCGCCTCGCACCTCGACGGGATGTTCGCGCTCGCGATCTGGGACCGCTCCCGCGAGCGCCTCGTGCTCGCCCGCGATCGTCTGGGCAAGAAGCCGCTTGTCTACAGCGAGCTGCCCGACGGGAGCCTCGCATTTGCCTCCGAGACGAAGGCGCTCCTGCGACTCCCCGGCCTCTCGCGCGAGCTCGACCTGCAGCAGCTCGACGCGTTCCTGGCGCTGCAGTACGTCCCCCGGTCGGGACTCCGCGCGGTTTCGAAGGTACCGCCCGGCTCGATCCTGGTCGCCGAGAACGGCACGGTTCGCACCGAGCGCTACTGGTCGCCGACGCCGCTTCGCGAGACGCTCTCGCACCCGGAGTGGATCGAACGCGTGCGCAGCGAGGTGACCGCAGCGGTTGAGCGACGACTGGTCGCCGACGTGCCGCTCGGTGCGCTCCTGTCCGGCGGCATCGACTCGTCGATCGTCGTCGCGGTGATGGCCCGGGCCTCAACCGATCCGGTGCGGACGTTCACGATTGCGTTCCCCGACAGACGCTACGACGAGCGCAGCTACGCCCGCGCCGTCGCCGAGCGCTACGGAACAACCCACGAGGAGATCGAGGTGAGTGCCGGGCCGGAGCTCCTCGACCGGGTGGCGCGCTCGTTCGACGAGCCGTTCGGCGACGAGGCGGCGCTCCCGACGCTGATGGTGTGCGAGGCGACGCGGCGACACGTCAAGGTCGCGCTCGTCGGTGACGGCGGAGATGAGGCGTTCGGTGGCTACGAGCGCTACCGGGCACACGAGCTCGCGGGCCGCGTGCCGCGGAGCCTGGCGCGGATCGGGGCCGGCCTGCTCGGCGCGGCTCCCGCGGCCCGGCGTGAGCCGCGCTCGACGCTCTTCCGCGCACGCCGGTTCCTCGACGTCGCCGCCCAGCCGGCGGCCGCGCGCTACGGACACATCGTCGAGGTCTTCCCGCTCGAGCTGCGCCGGCGCCTCTGGACAGACGCCGCGCGCGCCCAGGCGACCGAGACGCTCCTTCCCTCGGGCGACGATCTGCGGATCGTCGACATCGAGTCGTACCTTGCAGGCGACCTGCTCCCGAAGGCCGACATCGCATCGATGGCGGTCTCGCTCGAGCTCCGCGCGCCGTTCCTCGACCACCACGTGCTCGAGGTCGGCCTCGGCCTCCCGACCGAGCTCGCGGGCGGAAAGCGCGCGCTGCGCCAGGCATTCGCGGCGGACCTGCCGCCCGAGATCGTGGCGCGGGGAAAGACCGGGTTCGGCGTCCCACTCGACCGCTGGTTCCGTGAAGAGCTCCGGGACACGGCTCACGACCTGCTCCTTGGAGGCCCCGACCGGGGGCTCTTCGACCGCCGCGAGCTCGAGCGGCTGCTCGCCGACCACGAGGCCCGACGCGCGGACCACGGGCACCGTCTGTGGTGTCTGTGCATGCTGGAGCTGTGGCAGCGCACGCACATCGAGGGGAGTCGGGCATGAGACGGAGCCGTGCGATCACCCTCGTGCTCGCCGCATGCGTCCTCCCGCGGGTCGCGGTGGCCGTGCATGAGAAGGCCGCGTTGCTGCTCGTCCCCGAGAAGTCGGACATCATCGCGCGCCTGCTCGTGCGCACCGGGACGTTCGGCTTCGTCCCAGGTGAGCCCTCGGCCTACACCCAGCCGCTCTACGGCTGGTTTCTCGCCACGATCTACTGGACCCTCGGCCGAAACTGGTGGTCGCTCTCCACGGCCCAGATCGCAGTTTCGGCCGCGACGGCAGTTCTCGTCTACGAGATCGGGCGGCGGTACCTGACGGGCCGTATCGGCCTGATCGCCGCGCTCCTCTGGACGCTCCAGCCCTACCTCGTCTGGCACGACCTCCACGTCAACCGCGAGATCCTCGACCAGCTGCTCGGGGCGGGGATGTTCGCGCTCGCGCTCGTCGCCGCCGGAAGCAGCCGCCTGCGCCCCGCTCTGCTCCTCGGCGCCGTCACGGGCGTTGCGATTCTCTCGAACACGCGCCTGGTCGCGCTGCCAATCGCGTTTGGGCTCTACCTCCTGTGGCGCCGCTCCGGGTGGATCGCAGCGCTCCTCGTGCCCGTCCTGGCGCTCGTCATGCTCGCACCGTGGATGGTCCGCAACAAGGCGCAGGTCGGCTGTGTCGCGATCACGACGGACGCACGCGCTCTCTGGAAGGCAAACAACCTCGGCACCTACGACACGCTCCGCCACGGACTGTGGATCGACGATGTGCCCGACATTCCGCAGCGCCAACAGGACCCGCGACCGCTCCTCTGGTACACGCCGCAGGAGGCCGGCACCTACTACGACACCCACGGGGTCCAGATCCCGCTCGACGAGTGCGCGCAGGAGCACCACTACGAGCACCTCGTCGTCCAGTTCCTCGAGCACCACCCGGTCGAGAAGGTGAAGCTGATGGTGCAGGCGACCGAGATGCTCTGGGACCCGCGCCTACGGCTCGACAACGGCGCGTCGAGCGGCAGCACGCAGGTGCGACGCTACGCCGAGCCCCTCTACGTGATCCCGCTGTACCTGCTTGCGATCGCCGGGCTGTTCCTCGTCACCCCCGCGTTCCGGGTGCTCGCCGGGACGTTCCTCGTCTACGAGACGCTGGCTGCCTGGGTGTTCGCCGGGACGACGCGCTACAGGGTGCCGTGGGACTTCGTGCTGGCGCTGCTCGCCGCCGCGGCGATCGACCGGATGCCCTGGTCGAGGTGGCCGGTGCGGCGGCCACCGAGCCAGTAGCGGTAGACCTCCTCGGTCCGCTCGGTGCAGCGGTCCTCGGGGAAGCGCTCCAGGGCGCGCCTGCGGGCCTCCCGGCCCATCTCGGCTGCGCGGGCCGGGTCGGCGGCAAGCTCAAGCATCGCCTGGGCGAGCGGCTCGGACTCACCGGGCGGCACGAGCAGCCCGGTCTCGCCTTCGCGGACGAGGTCTTCGAGACCACCGATCGAGGCGGCGATCACGGGCCGGGCCCGCTCCATCGCCTCGAGGGCGACCATGCCGAAGCCTTCGCCGAGTGACGGGACGACGACGGCGAGCGAGTCCTCGATCGCCTGCTGAACCGGCGTGACATGACCGAGGAAGCGGACGGCTTCCGAGAGGCCGAGCTCGCGCATCAGGTCCTTGAGGCCGTGCTCGAGCACGCCACGCCCGGCGATGTCAAGTCGGGCGTCGGGGCGCACGTCGAGCACCTGGCGGAAGGCCCGCAGCAGCACGACGTGGCCCTTGATCGGGATGAGGCGACCGACGCACAGGAACCGCGGCGCGGGATCGGTGTACGGCTTCGGCTCGACCCCGGCGCCGATCCCGTAGTGGACGATCTCGAAGTCCGGCTCCGCGAACCCTTCGGTCTCGGCGAGGTAGCGGGCGAGGCCGCGTGAGATCGCGATCTGGCGGTGGGCCATCGCGCCGATCGTGCGATCGCCGAGCGCGAAGACGCGACCCTCGCGGAACTCGTTGAAGCCGTGCTTCGTCGAGAGGCGGATCGGCACACCGGCGAGCGTTCCGGCCGTCTGCCCGTAGGCGTCGGCGTGGACGAGGTGGGTGTGGAGGATCGTCGGGCGGTGGTTGACGAGGTAGCCGAGCACCCGCATGAACGTGCCGGGGTCGACATCCGTGTGCATCGGGATGCCGTGCACGGGGACGCCCCCGGCCTCGAGCTCCCGGGCGAACTCCCACGCGCCCGGCTCGTGCTCGTGGAGCATCAGGAAGCGGATGTCCCAGCCGCGCGCCTTGAGGTCGGGCAGCAGCTGGAGGAGGTGAGCCTCGGAGCCGGAGATGCCGGCGACCTTCTGGGCGTGGAGGACGATCATCGCGTTGCCACCCGGTGGACCTCGTCGGCCCAGTGTGCGACGGAGTGGCGCGCCTCGACGGCGAGACGAAGCCGATGGCCGAGCGCGTTGCGGTCGGTGTCGCGCAGGGCTCGGAGCCGCGCGGCGAGATCCTCGGGGTCGTTGCGGTCGAAGCGCAGCTCGGCAGGCAGCACGTCGTCGAAGCCCGCGTTCGATGCGAGCACGGGCATGCACGTGGCAGCAGCCTCGTAGACGACCTTGTCGAGCGCTCCTTCGCGCATGTTGTTCACGAGCACATCCTTCCGAGAGAGCAACGCCGGGACGTCAGCGTACGCAACTGGCTCCTCCACGTGGGCGCCGAGCGCCTCAAGGCGGGCCCGTTCCGCGCGCTCCTCGTCCGTGAACGACGGCCCGCGGAGCTCCAGATCGACGTCTGCGAGCGCTGCCGCACGCACGATCGTCTCGAAGCCCTTGGCGGGCGACGTGCGTCCGAGGGAGACGATCCGGAGCCGCTCGGCGGGTGCGCGTTCGACGCAGGCGAACTCGGCAAGGTCGATCCCGTGGCCGATCGCGACGACCTTCGGTGACGAGAGCGGGAACGACCGCTCGTCGACGGTCAGGACGGCGCTCGCGACCCGCTCGGCGAGAGAGAGCGTCCGCGACGGCTTCCAGTGCGTGAACCAGAGCAGGATCGGTACCCGGCGCGGGCGCACGACCGGTGCGGCGACGACGGCGAGGAGCGGCACCATGTGGACGAAGACCGCGGCGGGGCGGTCGTGCAGTTCGGCGTTGAGCGCGGCGATGTAGCGGCGGCCTCGTTCGACGCGGGAGGCGGCCCCGAACACGCGGACGTGGCAGTTCGAGGGGAGCACACCGTCGACGGCCGCGTCGGCCAGCACCGCCACCTCGTCGAAGCGCTCGGCGAGCGCCCGGATCTTCGGGATGGTGGCAGCGAGCACCGGATGCTCCGGATCGATCTGCTGAGTGACGAAGACGAGCCTGCTCATACGAAGTCGAGGTCCCCGAGCTGCAGGTGGACCGCCGCCGGCAGGTTGACGCCCGGGTCGAGGGCCTTGCCGAGGACGCGCAGGCGCCGGTTGGTCGGGACGTACCCCGCACGGGCATACCGGCCGCGTTCGCCGGGTGGCGGTGCCGCGACGACCGCGGGCCCCGCCGCGGCGGCGGTTGCCGCGCGCAGGAGGCCACCGTCGGAGAGCGCAAGCATCCCGGCCTTACCCCGGCGGCCGATCACGGCGACGCCGTCGCCCTCGAGCAACGTGTACGGCCGGGGGCACGCCGCGAAGCGCCAGTTGAGCCAGGCGTCGTCGCGCACGATCTCGCCCTCTCTCCCCGACGGCGCGGTATCGACAAACCGCTCGACGGTGCAGGCGGCCTGGCGCGCAGGCAGCAGCCGCGGGCGCGCCCACAGGCGGATCGAAGGCAGCCGCGTCCACCCGAGCCGCGCGGCGAGGATCGGCTCGGAGGCGGCGTTCGGAACGACGAGCAGCAGCCCTACCCCCAGCTCACGCGCCCGCTCCTCGTTTGCCTGCTGAAGCCGCGTGAACCAGCCGCGACCCTGCGCGGCCGGATCGGTCGCGAGGCGAACCGCGATCCCGACCTCGACGTCGGCCCCCGCGATCGTCATCCGCACGAAGCTCAGGGCGACGGAGGCGACGACGGCGCCGTCCTCCTCACCAAGCAGCACCGACGACGGTCGCACGGGGTTTCGCTCGTGGAACCACTCGAGCTCGCCCTCGTCAGGCTCGCCACCCCAGACGCGTACCGTCAGCGCAGCGAGGTCGCTGCGCCGTGAGGAGTCGTACGGGACGATCCCCACGAGGCGGCGCGGCTACCTGGTCGAGGTGCCGAGTGCCTGGTTGAACAGACGCCGCGCGTGCGTGCCCGCCACGGTGTCCTTGATCGCGATCAGGTCGCAGGCGCCGGCGAGCACGAGCTCGAAGGTGCGGGCCGGGTAGGGCTCGACGTTGTAGCGACCGAGCCGAAACGGGTTTGTCCCCTGGCCGTTCGAGCGGGAGATCGAGGTGAACGCGATCTCGTAGCCCGCCTGCTTGAGGAGGCTCTCGTGCACCGGGTGGAAGTGAGCCTCCGAGCCCTTCACGTAGGCGTAGGCGCGCACAGGGCGCTCCAGGCGCTCCTCCAGCTTCAGCTTCGAGACGGCGATCTCACGGACGGACTCGTCGAGTGAGACGTCGGCGAGCGGCCGGTGGGCGATCCCGTGCGACTCGACGCGGACGCCGCCTGCGTCGAGCTCGCGCATCAGCCCCCAGTCGAGCGTCGGGTTGCGGACGCCGCGCTCGACGAGACGCATCTCGTGGGGCAGCGGGGTCTCGTCGTCCATGTAGGCGACCGGGACGAAGATGACGGCCGGGAAGCCGTGCTTCTGCAGCACCGGCAGGGCGTTCTCGAGGATGTCGCGGTAGCCGTCGTCGAACGTGATCAGCACGGCCTTGCTGGGCAGCGGCGTGCCGAGGGTGTAGTGGTCGAGGACGGCGTCGAGGTCGACGACCTCGTACCCGAGCTCGGTCACCTGCGCGAGCTGCTCGTCGAACCGACCGACCGGAACGGTGGTCGGATTGTCGGGAATGTCGTTGATCTTGTGGTACATCAGGACGCGCAGCGTGCTCGACCCGTTCGGGCCCAGCCGGAACGCCGTGGACGTCTCGCCGATCGTGCGGTAGAGGGCATTCTTGACGACCTGCTTGGCCTGCTGCGCAGTCATGAGGCCGAAAGTGTACGCCGCACGACCCCGGCGAGGTTGTCGGCAAAGTCATCGGGGGTGGCGTACCAGCGGGCGGCGCTCGCAGCGGCGCCCTCGGCCAGCCGTGCCGCCAGCTCGCGGTCGGAGAGGACACGGACGAGCGCCTCGGCGAGTTCCGCGTCGGAGGAGACGAGCAGGCCGTTGACGCCGTCTTCGATCACGTCCCGGATGCCGCCAACTGCCATCCCGATCGCGGGGCGGCCGCGCAGGAACGCCTCGATCAGTACGCGCCCGAGGCCTTCGGAGCGCGACGGCAGGACAAGGCAGGTCGCGGCGTCGAGCGCGGTGGCGACCTCCTCGGGGGTCAGCCGCTCGACCCACTCGGTCTGGCCGGGAACGTCGCGCAGGAGCTGTGTGGGGATCTCGGGCTGCGTGCCTCGCCCGACGAGCCGCAGGGTCGCGTCGGGCACGCGCGGTGCGGCTGCACGCCAGGCGTTCGCGAGGCCGTCGACGTTCTTGTAGCGCTCGAGCACCCCGATGAAGAGGGCGGCAGGCTGCTCCGGGAGCGGCACGGTCGGGGAGTCCAGGAAACGGCCGAGGTCGGAGTAGGTCGCGAACTCGGCGATCGGCTCGAGCCCCTGCTCACGAACGAGGGCGGAGGTGTACGGGGAGATCGACCGGACGGCGTCGGCGTGGCGCAGGCCCCAGAGGGCGATCGCGTCGGCGACCGGTGAGAGCGCACGCCGAAGCGGCGAGCCGTACATCCGCGTCGCGGTACGCCAGTCGCCGTGCACCTCGACAATCAGCTTTGCCCGGACGCGCGCGAGGCGGATCAGCGCCGCCTCGTACGGGCTCTGGGCGACGACCGCCTCGGGCCTGAACTCCCGGACGATGCGCCGGACATGGCCCGGGAGCAGGAGGTAGAAGAGCAGGCCGTCGAGCCGTCCGCCGCGACCGACGAGCCGGAAGACGCCGTCGTCGCTTGGCCCGGCCGCCCCCCCCGCAGCGAGCACCCGCAGGGTGAAGCGCTCGCGGAGCGCATCGAACTTCCGCGTCAACGCGGGTGAGAGCGGCAGCTCGTAGTGCATGCGGGCCACCATCAGCAGACGCGGCCTTGCAGAGATGGCGCTGCCGTTCACGTGCCCGACGTTACTCATAGGCGCGCAGCCGAGAGGAGGATCTGCTCGAGACGTCCGTAGACGCTCTCGGCCGCGTAGCTCGCAACCGACGGGGCGGCGTTCGCGCGCAGCGAGGCGGAGAGCTCGGCGTCGCCGAAGAATCGCTCGACGGCGGCGGTGAGCACGTTCACGTCGCCCGGCTCGACGATCAGGCCGTTGTGCTCGTGGCGCACGACCTCGGCGACGCCGCCGGTGCGGGTCGCGATCACCGGGGTGCCGACGGCGAGCGTCTCGACGACCGTGTGGGGGAAGTTCTCCCAGGAGGACGAGAGGATCCCGGCGTCGGCGGCTGCGAATAGCTCCAGCACGCGCGAGCGGGGCACGGGTCCGAGAAACCGCGCGTAGCCGAGCTGCTCGAGCGCGGCGCGGTCGGGCCCGTCTCCTGCGATCACCAGGGCGATGCCGGCTCGGCGGGCGGCCTCGATCGCGAGCTCGAGCGACTTCTGCGCGGTCAGGCGGCCCGCAAAGACGAGCGTCGGCCCCTCGAACCCGAGCTCGGCGCGGAGCTCGTCGCGGGGTCGCAGTTCGGGGAGCGGCGGCGCCGGGTTCGGCAGCACCGTCGCGTGGTTCGCAGCGACGCGCCAGCCGAGCGCGAGCTCGTGGAGGTACGACGACGGGGTGACGACGTGAGCGGCTCGGCGGGCGTCGGCGTCGCGGAGGAGCCGCAGCGGCAGGGTGAGGGCGTTTGGCTGGCGCTGGAAGTCCTCGAGCGATCCGCGCCACAGGCCCCAGCGGCGCGCGCGCTCGTACGCCGGGTCGGCGGTGAGCTTCACGACGAAGGGCGTGTGGGTCGCAAGCGCCCCGAGCGACGACCGGCCGAACATCCCGGTCGTGTAGATCACGTCGGCCCGCAGCGCGCGCGCCGCGATCTGCCGGACGCTGTCGGCGTGGCGGACACCCGGCGGGAGCGAGCGGCGCACCCAGTGGATCGCGTAGTCCTCCGGGGCAGGCTGGGCGTCGGCCGTGATGACGACCTCGACGGAGTGCCCACGGCCGCGCAGGAAGGCCGCGACCTCGGGGGCATGCGACGCCGGCCCGCCGACATCAGGCGGCCAGATTCCGGAGACGACGAGGATCTTCATGCTGCCGTCCCCGTCACGACGCCCGGCATGGGGCGTCCGCGCAGCCACACGAGACCTGCCGTCCAGAAAGCGGCGAGCACCGCGGTGCCCGCGAGAACCCCGCCGGCCGCCCCGGTCGCCCCGTAGACCGCGCCGAGCACGAGCACCGTGGGGATCAACACCGCCACCTCGATCACCTGACCGGCGGTGCGCATCCCGGGCCGGCCGATCGAGACGGGGAACGACTTCGCCCAGCCGAAGATGAACTGGATCCCTGCCGCGAGCAGCATCACGCGGAAGGCGTTTGCCGCCCCCTCGTACTTGGCTCCGTAGACGGCACGAATCAGCGGCTCCATCCAGATCCAGAGTGGCGGGACGGCGACGAGCGCAAGCGCTGTGGTGACGGTGACGTAGCGCCGCAGGAGCGCGAAGGCCTTCGCTGTGCGACCGTGCTCGATGTCGCGGGTCTGCTCGGCGAGTAGCACGAGCCGTGCGGGAGCAGAGAGCGACTGGAACGCGGTCTGCGATGCCTGCGCTGCGCGGAAGTTCGCAACCGGGCCACTCGCAGCCACGATACCGAGCAGCACCGTCGGGAGCGACGTCCGCAGCGAGGTGAGCCCCGAGGCGATCGTCGACTGGATCGCAAACGACTTGATCGCGCCGCGATCGTCCCCGAGCTGCTCCGGTTCGACCTGCGGGTAGCGGCGGAAGGCGGCGAGGCCGGCCGCCGAGACGGAGACTGTCGAGATCACCTGGGCGACGACGATCGCGACGAAGACGGGGACAAGCCCGTGCGGCGCCGCGATCAGGATCCCGCCGAGGCGGAGCGCCATCGCCCAGAAGAGGAAGAGGCCGCGCAGGTCGTAGCGGTTGCGCAGCAGGAGGACGGCGCCGGCCATGCCCTCCGGCTGCTGGATCAGGGGAATCAGCGAGGCGATCAGCATGGCCCCGACCACTCCGTCGGTGCCCCAGATCCAGGGTGAGAGGAGTGCGGCACCGACGACGGCGAGCGTCCCCGCGAGACCGCCGATCAGCTTCACGAGCATCCCGATCCGGAACAGGCGGTGGAACCGTCCCCAGTCCTCGCGTGCGGCGTAGCGGTTGCCGTACTTCAGCACCACCTCGTCGATCGTCAGGTCGACGAAGAGCTGCAGCAGCGTCGTCGTCCCGAAGACGAGAGCAAAACGGGCGAAATCGTCTTTCGAGAGGGCACGTGCGGCGACGATCGTTGCCGCAAAGCCGAGCAGCGCGGCCCCGTAGACACCGATCGCGGTCGCCGAGTGTCGCCAGAGGACTCGGGAGCGCATCGAGGGCACCGAGTATAGTGAGCGCCCTTGGACGCCCGTTCGCGCGCCGCAGACCTCCTGGCGCTCGTCCCGGCCGCCGCGATTCCGCTGCTATTTCTGCATCGGCGCTATCAGCTGCACGGGGCGGTCGGCCCGGTCGACGTCTACACCTCCGACCTTGCGATCCTGGCGGTCGTCGCAGCCGCACTCGCGGCCGGGCTCCGCTTCGGCTGGCGGCCGCTCCTCGGCCCCCGGCGGCTCTGGATCGCGACGGGGTGCCTGCTCGGCCTCTTTGTGGTCTCGTGCCTGTGGGCGCCGGTCGAGCAGCCGACCAGGCATCTCGTCACCGCAGCGAAGGTGATCGAGTACGCGCTACTTGCCCCCGCCGTCGTCCTGCTGCTGCGCCGCAAGGAGCAGATCGACCGCTTCCTTCTTGCGTTCGTCGGCTGGGCGTGCGCGGCGAGCGGCTGGGGGCTCCTGCAGTTCTTCGGGCTCGTGAACGAGTTCGAGGGCAAGCGGCCCGGCCAGCGTGAGGTGTCGTTCATCGGCCACCAGGATCTCGGCGGCTTCACCGGGGCGGCGCTCGCCGTCGCGTTCGCTGCGATCGTGCTCGGCGAGCGCCGCCGCCTCGCCCAGGTCGCCGCGGTGGCTGGCGTGCTCGGGGTCGTCCTCGACGCCTCGGTCTTCGTCTACCTCGGCTGCCTGCTCGCGGCCGGTGCCGCCGTCTGGATCGGGAGGCGGGCGGGGACGCTGACGCTTCGCCGCGGCCTCGCGCTCGCCGGGATCCTGGCCGTCACCGGCGCCGGGGTGCTCGTGCTGCGCGCGTCGGACTTCTCCAACTTCATGTCGTTTCTCGGGATCCGCTCCACGAACGCCTCGATCGCGCAGGACGTCCAGACCGGGTCGCAGCGGACGATGCTCGCCTGGATCGGCCTGCGGATCTGGATCGACCATCCCATCCTCGGGGTCGGCTTCGACCGCTCGCAGAACCGCTACCAGGACTACCTCGCGGAGGCCAAGCGGAAGTTCCCCGACCAGCCCGCGCAGGCCTATCCCTCGCCCGAGCACCCGTGGGGCATCCAGAATCTCTGGGTGCAGCTACTCGCGGATACCGGCGTGGTAGGGCTTCTCCTCGCCCTTCTCACCTTCATTCTCGGCCTTCGCCGGGCGCTCACGGCACCCCGGGCAGCGGTGTTTCTCGGGCTTGTCGCGGCGGGTTGGATTCTGGTCGCCGCCGGGACCTGGAATGCTCTCGGGATCGTGGCGGGCATTCCTCTCGAAGCGGTGACGTGGTTTGGCCTCGGCCTGGCCGCAGTTGCGGGGTCGGTGGAGCCGTGAGCAAGGTCCTCGTCACAGGCGGTGCCGGGTTCATCGGGTCGAACCTCGTGCGGGCGCTGCTGGAGCGCGGCGACGAGGTGCGGGTGCTCGACAACTTCTCCACCGGGAGCCGCGCGAACCTCGCCGGTCTGGACATCGAGGTCGTCGAGGGTGAGCTGCGCAGCTACGAGCGCGTCCACAACGCCGTCCGTGGCACCGAGGTCGTCTTCCACCTCGGCGCACTCGGCTCGGTGCCACGCTCGGTGCAGGATCCGCTCACCTCGAACGCCGTCAACGTCGAAGGCACGCTCAACGTGCTCCTTGCCGCGCGCGACGAGGGTGTCCGACGGGTGCTGTTCTCGTCGAGTTCGTCGATCTACGGCTCGACGGGCGACCTGCCGCGTACCGAGGCGATGGCTCCCGATCCGATCTCGCCGTACGGCGTCGCGAAGCTCGCGGCCGAGCGGTACTGCGTCAGCTTCAGCCGCGTCTACGAGAGCTTCGAGACGGTCGTGCTGCGCTACTTCAATGTCTTCGGGCCGCGCCAGAGCCCCCACTCGCAGTACGCCGCCGTGATCCCGCTCTTCAGCACCGCGATCGCAAACGGCGAGCCGATCACGATCTTCGGCGACGGCGAGCAGTCACGCGACTTCACCTACGTCGCGAACGTCGTCGCGGCAACGCTCCGCGCCGCGGACGTCGCCGAGGCAAACGGCCGGATCTTCAACATCGCCGCCGGCTCACCGGCCACCGTCAACGCGGTCGCCGACGCGATCGGGCGCATCCTCGGCAAGCCGGTCGAGAAGCGCTACCAGCCGCCCCGCGCGGGCGACATCCGTGACTCCTTCGCTGACGTCAGCGCAGCCCGCGACGTGCTCGGCTACGAGACCTCCGTTCCGCTCGAGCAGGGGCTCGAGCTGACGGTCGAAGCGCTGCTCGGCTGAGAGCTAGACCTCGGCCGGTTCGCGGCCGAGCGAGATGACCCAGCGGCGCAGGCCCTCGTCGAGGTCGATCTCTGGCGACCAGCCGAGGATCTGGCGGGCGCGGGTGATGTCCGGGCGGCGGACGAGCGGGTCGTCCATCGGCAGGGCCTCGAAGACGATCTCGCTCGACGACCCCGTGACGCGGATGCACGCCTTCGCCAGCTCGAGCATCGTCAGCTCGAGATCTGGGTTGCCGATGTTCACCGGCAGGTGCTCGTCGGACATCGCGAGGAGGTAGAGGCCGCGGATGAGGTCGTCGACGTAACAGAGCGAGCGGGTCTGCGAGCCGTCGCCGAAGACGGTGAGCGGCTTGCCCTCGAGTGCCTGGTTCAGGAACGTGACCGAGGCGCGGCCATCGTTGCGGCGCATCCGTGGGCCATAGGTGTTGAAGATGCGGGCGATCGCGGTATTGACGCCCTGCTGCTTGTGGTACGCCATCGTCAGCGCCTCTGCGTACCGCTTCGCCTCGTCGTAGACGCCGCGCGGGCCGATCGGGTTGACGTTGCCCCAGTACGTCTCGGGCTGCGGGTGCACCTGCGGGTCGCCGTACACCTCGCTCGTCGAGCTGATCAGGAACCGGGCGCGCTTCCACTTGGCAAGGCCAAGCGCGTTCTGGGTGCCGTGCGAGCCCACCTTGAGGGTCTGCAGCGGCAGGCGCAGGTAGTCGATCGGGCTGGCCGGGCTCGCGAGATGGAACACGTAGTCGACCGGCTCGTCGATCCAGATCCCGTCGACGACATCCTGGTACATGAACGCGAACGCGGAGTCGCGGAGGTGCTCGATGTTCTCGAGCGAACCGGTCTCGAGGTTGTCGACACAGATCACCTTGTGATCCTGCGCGAGCAGGTAGTCGCAGAGGTGGGAGCCGAGGAATCCGGCGCCGCCTGTCACCACAGAGGTCGTCACGGGTCAAAGCGTACTCACCGCGCGCCTGCGAGCGGGGAACGAGCGCCGAACATGCGGCGTGCGCTCTCTCCGACTTCATACGAAAGCCCCTCCTGCAGTCCCACCAGACGCGCCGATACTGCCTCTGTCATGAAGCGGACGACTCTCGCGTTCCTCCTCGCCGCAGCGGCCCTGGCGGCCGCGAGCATCGCTGCGGCCGCGACCGTGACAGCAACCGGAACGGTTGCCGGGGCAGGCTCCGTGACGATCGCCTCCGGGGCGACCGCGACGTTTGCGACCACGCTCGACGGCACCGACCAGACGGTCAACTACACCGTCCCGCTCACCGTCGTCGACGCGCGCGGCACCGGTGGCGGCTGGAACCTGACGATCACCTCGACGACCTTCACCACCGGAACGAAGACGCTCGCGACCGCGGCCTCCTCTCTCCCCAGCGTCACCACCAGCTGCGTCGTCTCGGTGACCTGCACGAACCCGACGAACGGCACCACCTACCCGATCACCGTTCCGGCAGCGGGCACCGCGCCGACGGCCGTCAAGTTCTTCAGCTCGGCGTCGGCGACCGGCCTTGGCTCGTTCACGATCACCCCGACGATCGCAGTCAGCATCCCGGGGAACACCTACGCCGGGAGCTACTCGAGCACGCTCACGGTCGCCGCCGTCGCGGGCCCCTGAGCGTGGCGTCTCGCATCACCGCTCCGGCGAGCCTAAGCTTTCAGGGCATGCGCCGGATCCTCACCGTGCTGATCGCCGCGCTCGTCGTTGCGCCGACCGGGATCGCCGCCGCCCCACAGGGGCCCGCCTTCGGACTGCGCGCCGTCGGGAACCCGAAGCTCGGCTACTTCGTCTACCCAGGCAAGCCGGGGACGGTCTTCCATGGCGCGGTCGCTGTCACGAACACGGGCGACCAGCCCGGCGACGTCAAGATCTTCGCCGTCGACGCGACCACCGGCAGCACGACCGGGGCCGTCTACCTCACCGACGCCGCCCCGACAGGTGCTGGCACGTGGATCACGCTCGACCATGCCGGATCGACGCTCGCCCCGGGAAAGCGCACGATCGTCAAGTTCGCCGTCAACGTCCCTGCAGGCGCGGCGGCCGGGCAGTACGTCGGCGGGATCGTCGCCGAGACGGTCAGCGAGACCCAGAGCCCCAAGTCGAAGCAGAAGGCGAACGTCCAGATCCGCGTCCGCAACCTCTCGATCGTCGCCGTCCAGGTGAACGTCCCCGGGCCCGATGTCGCGACGTTCTCGATCACGAGCGCGACAGTCGGCGGCAGCAAGGGGCACCAGCAGGTGCTCGTCCACGTGGCAAACACCGGGAACGTGATCAGCAAGCCGACCGGGAACGTGACGATCTCGAACTCGAGCGGCGTCTCGATAGCCGACATCCCGTTCCAGATGGACACCTTCCTGCCGCACACGGCGATCGACTACCCGATCAACCTCAAGACTGCCCTCCCGGCCGGCGACTACACCGCGAGCGTCGCGCTCGACTTCCCGAGCAACGGGAGCTCCGGCGGAACGACCGGGACGAAGGCGACCGGGACGACGCTGAAGGCGTCGTTCGCGCCCCAGTTCAGCGTCTCGAAGGAGAGCATCCAGCAGGTCTTCAAGTCCTCGAAGCCAACCTCAACGACACCTGGCCTCCTCGTCGCCTCGTCGTCAAGCTCGACCGGCAAGCTCGTGATCTACGGCCTCGGTGGCCTCATCGTCGTGCTGCTCCTGCTCGTGATCGTCCTGCTCGCCCGGCGAGGGCGCCGCGGTGGCAAGTCGGCCTCAGCGACGCACGCACCGATGCCACCGGCCCCGCAGCCCACCGCGACGTCAACTCCGGCACCCTGCGTGCCCTTCCACTACTGGGACGTCGACTGGGATCACGGGCAGGTCGGCCCGGACGGCGTGCTCCGCTACCCGCACCGCTGCCGCAGCTGCGGCATCCAGGTGGCGGCGCGCGACATCAGCGAGGCCGCGACGCGCGCCTCGAGCGCGGACTAGCCGCCCCTCGACCAGGGGCTCTCCTCTCGACAACGGCCGCCGCCGGGTGTAGAACGCAGCCGGGAGGTGGTGCCCGGTGCTCGTGACCGGTGGTTCGTTGGGGAACGACCCGCAACCGGGAGGGACGGAACGCAGCCGCATGCGTGTGCCTACGCTCGTGCTCGTGCTGGTCACCGCCCTCGCCGCGTCGACGCCCGTGCTCGCCGGCGACATCGTCGTCACGATCGGCCTCATGTCCGGTGGCCTCTCGCTCCAGGCTCCCGCCGCTGTCGCGAGCGCAAGCCGCGCAGTCAACATCCCGTTGCTGGTCGCCGACGGCCGTGGCACCGGCGCAGGCTGGACGCTCCGCGTCAACTCGGCGAAGCCCGTGAAGGTGACGTCGATCACGGCACGCTGCGCGGCCGGCTCCACCTGCACGCTCCCGACAGCGTCGACGGCGGCGAACGGGCAGATGATCCTCTCCGCCTCCCGCAACACGGGGATGGGTGTGATCGCTCTCGTCGTCACGGTCGCGCCGCTCGGGAAGGGCGCCGCGGGCGTCCCGGTCTCCTTCAGCGTCGCGTAGCGAGCGCCCGCAGCTCGGCGTAGAGCAGCGCGAAGCACACGACGAGCAGTCCGTTTCGGGCCAGGAGCAGCCACACCGTCCAGTTCTGGTTGCGCAGGCCGTGGTCGCCCGCGAGATACTCGAGCTGCGTGAGCGAGAGCGCGGCAAAGAAGGCGACGGCAGCGGCGGCCCCCTTTCGTCCCGCGGCAAGCGGCACGATCGGGACAAGCCACACCAGGTACTGCGGTGAGAGCACCTTCGCAAACACGGTGAAGGCGGCGAGCGTCGCCGCCCAGGCCGTCACGAGCCGCACCTCGCTGTCGGGGCCGCGGCGGTAGGCGAGGGCAACGAGCACCACGAGAGCGATCGCAAGGAGCGAGCAGGCGAGCCCGACCGCGTCGGCGACCCGCCCGCCGAGGTCGATCGACCCGGGATCACCAGCGATCCACTGCACGTGGTAGAGGCCGAGCTTCGACGCGACAAGCAGGAGCGATGAGCCGACGCTCTCGATCTGCAGATGCCGACGCAGCTGAGTCCAGAGGCTAAACCCGACCCCTCCCGGAGCGAGCGCGAAGAACGGGAGCACGAGCGCCCCGCAGGCAACGGCGAACGCGACCCCGGCAGAGCGCCACGAACGGACGCGCTGCACAGCCACGAGGAGCCACACGGCGGGAAACACCTTGAGCGCCGTTCCAACGCCGAGCAACGCCCCGACCGCCCGGTCGCGGCCACGGATCAGCGCCACGAGCGCGACCATGCCGATCAGCGCCGCGAGCGGGTCGTAGCGGTTCAGAAACACCGGGCCGAGGATCGGCGGGGCGAGCACCGCGGGGGCAAGCCTCCACCGGCTGAGCCCGAGCCTGCGCACGAGCCACGCGGCGCAGACGACCGCACCGAGCCCGCACGCGGTCATCAGCAGCTTGAAAACGATGAGGTAGTGCGCGTTTGCGACGACTGCGGGGAGCGCGAAGAGCGGCACCGAGCCCGGCGGGTACTCGTCGTAGAAGTCGCGGTACGGGATCCTCGCGTCGAGCGCAAGCGCACGCCCGTAGGTGGCGTACGAGGTCGTGTCACCCGGGAAGGCGTGGCTGAAGAGCCCGCCGTACCCTGCCGCGCACCCGACGAGGAAGAGCGCGCACGCGATGACGGTCACCCGGTCGACGCGCATCGCGCCACCCTACTCCGGCCGGGCGACGGAAGCACCGGCCACAGACGCTGCTAGCGAAGCTCCTTGTTCGACTCCATGTCGAACCACATCGCAAACAGGGTGAACTGGCTCCCGGCGATCAGCAGGAGCGCGACCAGCACCACCGTGGCGGTCGGGATGCCGTGGCCCATGAACCGCAGCACCGTCTCGAGCACGCCGAGGGCGAAGCCGGCCGCGGTCATCGCAAACCCGAAGAAGTAGAAGAAGACGAGCGGGTGAAAGTCGCGGATCACGTACTTCTCGCGCAGCCGCCAGCCAAACCCCTTCAGCAGCAGCCAGGAGATCCGCGGGATCACCTTGCGCAGCTTGATTCCCGACCGCTCACCGACGCCGTAGATCGGCCGTGACGGCACGTCGCGGACGCGCGCGTTCCAGACGTTCAGGTGCACGAGGATGTCGTTGGGGAAGCCGTAGCGCGTGTAGATCCGGTCGAGATCGAGCCGCTCCAACATCGGCCGCGAGATCGCCGTGTAGCCCGCCTGCGAGTCGGCGACGTGCCAGTACCCCGAGGCGATCTTCGTCAGCAGCGAGAGGATCGCGTTGCCGACGTAGCGGTGGTGGGGGATCAGCTCCCACGCGCGCCCCGAGAAGAGCCGGTTGGCCTTGGCGTAGTCGACCTCGCCGTCGGCGACGGGCTGGACGATCGACAACAGCTCGTCCGGATCCATCTGGTTATCGGCGGCCATCACGGCGGTGACGTCGAACCGCTCCTCGAGCGCCCGCTTGTAGCCCGTGACGATCGCGGCACCGACGCCGCCGTTCCGTTCGTGGACGATCACCTCGATCTGCGGGTCGGCGAAGCTGCGCGCGCGCTCGGCGGTGCCGTCGCGGGAGGCGTCGTCGACGACGATGATCCGGTCGACGAAGCTCGGGATGCCGGCGATCGTCTCGCCGATCAACGCCTCCTCATTGAAGGCGGGAACGACGACCGCGACGGTCTTTCCGCCGATCATCCGAACAGACGAACGCGGAAGAGAACCCAGATCGCCCGGAAGCCGTCGCGCCAGGTGATCTTCTTGCCCTCGTCGTGAGTGCGGCCGTAGTAGGAGATCGGCAGCTCGTAGATCCGCAGCTTGCGCTTGCAGATCTTCCCGGTGATCTCGGGCTCGATGCCGAAGTGGCTCTCGCGTAGGTCGAGTGAGCGGAGGATGTCGGTGCGGAAGGCCTTGTAGCCGGTCTCCATGTCGGAGAGGGTCGTGTTGAAGAGGACGCACGTGAGCAGCGACAGAAACCGGTTGCCGACGAGGTGCCAGAAGAGGAACACCCGCTGCGGCTTGCCGCCGCGCAGACGCGAGCCGAAGACGACGTCGGCGACGCCGCGGATGATCGGGTCGACGAGCTCGGGCACCTCGGCCGGGTCGTACTCCATGTCGGCGTCCTGGATGACCGAGATGTCACCCTCGGCGTAGGGGATCCCGGCCCGGATCGCCGAGCCCTTGCCGCCGTTTGCCTTGCGCACGACCGTGGCCCCGGCGGCCTCTGCGATCGCGGCGGTCTCGTCGGTCGAGCCGTCGTCGATGACGACGACCTGGGAGTCGAGTGGGAGCGCCGCAATCCGCTCGAGGACCTCGCCGATCGTCGCAGCCTCGTTGTAGGCAGGGATGAGGAACGTGATCTTCACGACCGCCCGATCCTACTGACACCCTCGGCGGCAAGGAGCGGCGTGAGCGCCGCGGCGCCGACCACGACCGCGTCGATCACCCGGTCACCGGAGAACGCGAGGTAGCTCGACCACTCGTGTTTGGCGACGACGTAGATCCACGTCAGCCCGAGCAACGAGATGCACGCCCATGCCCACGCGAACACCGCGAGGCGCGAGCCGACCGCCCCGACCGCCGCGACGAGGAAGAGCAGGAGGAGCAGCGGCCAGGCGCTGAACGCAAGCGCGTAGTCGAGGAGGCCGCGCAGCGCGAGGGGCGCGATCCCCGGCCGGTGAACCGAGAACATCTGGGCGCCGAGCAGCGTGTCGGAGTGGACGTGGTGGACGCGCAGCCACACCTGCCAGGGAGCAAGCGCCGCCTCGAACGCGAGCCCGGAGAGCAGGAGCGGCCGCCAGCGCCGCGTGGCGAGAAGCAGGGCGAGATAGGCGGCGGCGGCGAAGATGACGCCCTCGTTCTTCGTCAGGCTCGCCCCGGCGAGACACAGCGTCGCGAAGGCAAGCGTCCGTGGCGCCCCGTCGTCGATCCAGCGCGCAGCGGCGAGCAGGCCTGCGGCACAGAAGAGTGCGAGCGGGACGTCGGCGTACGCGGTCAGCAGCTGCGACGAGAATCCAGGCGCGGTTGCCAGTGCTAGCACGCAGGGCCAGAGCAGCCAGCCGGGTACGCGCTCGCGCAGCAGCCCGTGGATCGCCGCGATCCCGGCGACGCCGATCAGCAGGAACTGCAGGTGGATGAGCCTCGGATCGAACCCTCCCATCGCGCGCGCTGCGACCGCCTCGAGCGACGGCACGAGCAGCGGGTAGTCGAGATGGAGCTCGGCTGCTCCGTTCGAGGCAAAGAGCCCCGGGTCGGCCCAGCCGAGCTCGGTCAGCGCCTTTGCTTTCATCCCCCACATCGCCCAGGCGTCGTAGTCATCGAGCGGCTTCGAGGCGAACGTGGGCCAGGCTCGCGCGAGGAGCGCGCCGAGCGCGGCGACCCCGGCGACGCCGAGGAGTCCCGGGGTGCGCCACCTCGGCGGGGTCGGGCGCCGCACCCACACGGCGACGCCGAGCGAGATCGCTGCAAGGACGGTGAGGGCAGCCCAGCCGAACGTCACGTGGACAAGCGCGAGATGAGCGGAGACGATTCCCGTGACGACGATCCCGGCAACGTAGGCAGCGCCGATCGGCATCCGGCAGAGAGCAACGACACCGAGCCCGACACCGAGTTCGAGGGCGTTCGCGAGCAGGAGCCTTGCGATCACTGCGCGGCTCCCAGCGAGAAGACGACGTCGGCATCGGCCTCCGAGCTCGCCGGCAGCGACGGCAGCAGCGAGAACACGGCGTAGGCCCGATAGACGTTCCCGCGCGTCCCGAACCCCTCGGGTGCTCCCGCGGGCACGCCGAGCCACCAGCGCTGCCCTGGCGTCAGACGAGCGCGCAGCGAGTCGAAGAGCGCGACCGACAGGTGCTCACGCGTTGCCGCGGCGTTCGCGGCCTGGGTAGCGGAGAGGTGCGCGTGCGCGCTGCCGAGGTCAGACCACGTGTGCCAGCCGCCGACGGCGAGCGCGACGAGCGCGCCTGCGGTGCTAAGCCGTGCGAGCGCGATTCGCACGCGCGTCGACGGCGAGCGCGGCAACAGCGCCAAGGATGAGCCCAATGAACATCGCGACAAGGATGGAGTTGCGGCGTGACCGCGCGACCGTGTGACGAGCAACGGCCGGCTCGATGATCTGGGCGACCTCGATCTGCTGGGCGAGCGTGAGCTGGTCCTGGGTGATCGTGAGCTTCTCGTTCAGGAGTCCCTGGAGCTGCTCGGCGTTATCGACCTGGCTCACGAGAATCAGCCGCTGTGTGAAGTCGAGGCTCGGACTCTTGAGCGCGTCGTTGATCGCAACGATCCGCTTGCTGATCGAGGCGAGCTGAGACTGGTAGCTCGTGATCTTCGTCTTGTACGTCGCGATCGACTGGACGACGAGCTCGGAGGTCGTGTCCTCCTTGATCAGCGCGGCGATCTCGTTAGCGGCGTCCTCTGCCTCCTTGGCCTTCGGCAGCTGCACAGTGATGTCAATCAGGATGGCCGACCGGCTCGCCGCCGAGCCAACGCCCGTCAGGACGGTGCTGGTGCTGACATGGCCGCGGAGCTTCGCGACGGGAATGCCGACCTTGTCGGCCGCGCGGCGCAGGACGCTCTCCGACGTCGCCATCCCGGCGATCGTGATCGGGCTCGAGCGATAGGTGAGGACGGGCAGCCCGCTCGGTGAGAGCGGCTGGCCGGGTGCGAGCTCGGCTGTCGCCTTGTAGAGGCCCCCGCCGCTCAGCGAGTAGAGACCGCCGATGACGATGCCGGCAACGGCGCCTGCAGCGACGACCCACCAGCGCTCGCGGGCGGCGCGGCGCCAACGGGCAAGGTCGATCTCGCGCTCCACGCCGAGGTCGGTGCCGGAATGCGAGACGCTCATCGAGGCATGACTCTAGTCGAGGCCCACTCCCACTGTGCCCGCAGGCCCTCCTCGAGCGTCACGCTCGGGCTCCAGCCGAGGTCTGCGCGGATCCGGCCCGTGTCGGCGTTCGTGCGCCGCTGGTCACCCGGAACGGCAGCCAGCCGCTCGACCTGGAGCTCGCGGCCGGAGATCTGCTCGAGCAGATCGATCGACTCGCTGAGCGACGCCTCGACGCCCCCGCCGACGTTGTAGGTGCCGTGTCCCCGCTGCATCGCGGCGATCGTCGCATCGACGACGTCGCTCACATACGTCCAGCCGCGCGACTGATCGCCGTCACCGAACATCTGGAAGCCGTGGCCACCGGCGAGCGCGAGCACGATCCGGGTAAATGCCATGTCGGGCCGCTGCCGGGGGCCAAAGGCGTTGAAGAAGCGAAGCATGACCGCGTCGAGACCGAACTCGCGCTCGTAGGCCGACGCAAGGTGCTCGCAGGCGAGCTTCGTGATGCCGTACGGCGAGAGCGGCTGCGGCGCGGTCTCCTCGGGCGTCGGGTACCGCTCGGCGGCACCGTAGATCGACGACGACGACGCGAAGACGACCTTTGCCCCGTCGCGGGCAGCCGCCTCGAACACCCGCTGCGAGGCGAGGAGGTTGTCGCGGAGGTAGATAGCGAACACGTCGCCGAAGCTCTTGACCCCCGGCCGGCCCGCGAGGTGAAAGACGCCGTCAAACCCGGTGAAGTCGAGCGCGTCGGCGGCGAGGTCGATGCGGCGCACGTCGAGATCGCACGCGTTCTCCTCCTTCAGCGCCGGGTCGTAGTAGTCGGTGAAGGCATCGAATCCGATGACCTCGTGGCCCGAGGCAACCAGAGCCTCCGAGAGGTGCGAGCCGATGAACCCGGCTGCACCGGTGACGGCATACCGCATCGCGAAACCTTAGCGTCGGGCCTCGAGGCCGTAGATGCGGGCCCGCCCGACCAGGTAGACCCGCGTGGGATCGGCGACCACCGGTGAGTACCCCCCGTCGGGGAACGACCACACCTGTCGGCCGGTGCGGGTGTCGAGCGCGTAGGTGCGCCCGCGCAGTGTCGCGAAGTAGACCCGGTCGGCGATGACGGTCGCCGCGCCCGAGATCGGGCCGCCTGCGCGAAACGACCAGCGGACATCACCGGTCGCTGCGTCGAGCGCATAGAACGAGCCGGAGTACGAGCCGATGTAGACAGTCCCGTCCGAGACAGCCGGAGAGGCGTAGACGTATCCGCCCGTCGACTGCGACCAGCGGAGATCGCCGCTTGCCGCCCCGAACGAGTACACCTTGCCGTCCGTCGCACCGATGTAGACACGCCCGTAGGCAAGCGTCGGTGTCGAGTAGAACTCGCCCGGGTGCCCGAGCCGAGACTGCGCCCCGGCCTCCCAGACAAGCTTGCCGTTGGTCGCGTTGAGCGCGTAGACCTTCGAGTCGTACGTGCCGAAGTAGACGCGGTTGCCGGAGAGCGAGATGCCTCCCTTGACCTTGCCGGAGGCGCGGAAGCGCCAGAAGAGCTTGCCGGTGGTCGCGGAGAAGCACGAGACCCGCCCACCCCAGTCACCGACGTACACGACGCCGCCTCGGAAGACCGGCGAGGACTCGGAGGCCGCCATCCGTCGCAGCCAGCGCACCCTGCCCGAACCGGCCCAGAGTGCCACGAGCTCGCCGCCGCGCGACCCCGCCGACGAGTTGCACGGCGGGCGGTTAAGGAACGTCAGGTAGACGGTGTTGTGCGCGAGCGCCGGGGACATCGCCTGGCAGCGGCCCGAGCGGTACCGCCAGGCGCGCTTGCCGGTCGTCGCGCTGATCGCGAAGATCACGCCCGCGTTGTTTCCGAAGTAGAGGCGCCCGTAGCCGACCGCGGGAGGGAACTCGACGAGGCTCCTCGCGTGAAACGTCCAGACCCGGCGAAACGGCGGCCGAAGCCCAACACCCGTCGCGACCCGCAGGTGGGCCGGGTCGTGGCCGTACATCGGCCAGGGCAGGTTCGCCGGCTCGTGCTGCGCTGCGACGGTGGTGACGTACTCGACCGTCGCCGACCCTCGGATGTCACGCGAAGCGTGCCGCATCTGGAGCGTCCAGGCAGCGACGAGTCCACCGGCCACGACAACGACTCCAACCGTCGCAAGGAGAAGGTGCCTCCTCACGCGCGCACCCGCAGGATCACGAGAACGGCGCTGCTGGATCCTCGATGCGCTCGAGCACCCCGTCTGCCTCGCGCAGCACGATCTGCGAGAAGTACCGGGTCATCACGACCCCGGCGGTGAAGTCACCGAGGCGCGGCTCGGGCCGCTCGCCGCGGGCGAGTGCGAGTGCCGTCTCGGGGTAGCGCGACCCGGCAGCAGTCGGCAGCGGAAACCCTCCGCCGAAGCGCGGGTTGACGTCGGTGACCGGGTATGTCCCGTCGGGCTCGCGGAAGCACTGGATGTTCGCCGGGCCGACGATCCCCATGGTCTCGGCGACACGACGGCCGTGCTCGATCAGGTCGGCGTCCTTGATCGTCATCCCCTTGATCGACTCACCGCCCTTCGACTCGATCATCGTGCGCGGGATCGCGTTCAGACAGCGCCCGTCGAGGTCGCAGAAGACGTCGATCGAGAACTCCTCACCACGGCAGCCCTGCTGCACCATCGAGTCGGTCTCGGTGTGCGCGAGGAAGAAGTCGAGATCTGCCTGATCCTGGCAGCGGTAGATGCCACGCGAGCCGAAGCCCCGACGCGCCTTGACGAGCACCGGGAAGACGAGGTCAGCGGGCAGCTCGTCTGGCATCCAGGTCGGAGGTGAGTCGACACCTCGCTCCTCGAAGAACACGTGCGCGGCGTACTTGTCCTCACAGAGCCGGATCGTCGCGGGCGGTGGCAGCAGGACGAGCGCGCCCATCTCGTCGGCGTGCTCGGCAAGCAGCAGGTGGTCGAGGTCGGCGAGCGGCACGATCAGCGACACCCCGTGGCGCTCGACGAGCTCACGGAGCGCCGACAGGTAGGTCGGATCGTCGATGCGCGGCACCGGCGCCTGCAGCTCGGCAACCTGGAGGGCCGGGGCGAGCGGGTTGGCGTCAACGGCAAGCGTCGTCGCACCGGCCCGTCGAAACGCACTGACGATGTCAACTCGCTGTCCGGCGCACGTGAAGAGAACGACGGTCACAGCTCTGAGCGTAACCCTAGACTCCTATGCGATGCAGCGCCCAGTCGAGCCGATGACGGCGGTGGTCACGGGAGCCACCGGCCAGGACGGGTACTACCTCGTCCGGCGTCTGCTTGCAGACGGCTGGACGGTGCATGCCGCCGTGCGGGACGTCGCTGCGACACGGACTCTCTTCGAGGGCCACGAGCGTCTCGTCGCGGTGCGGCGCGACCTCCGCGACCCGGGGCCGCTCTGCGCCCTCGTCGGCGATGTCCGGCCCGAGGAGATGTACAACCTCGCCGGCGAGAGCAGCGTCAGCCAGTCGTTTCGCGACCCGCGGGCGACGTGGGAGTCGAACGCCCACATCGTCGTGCACCTCCTCGACGCGATCCGCAACGACAGCCCGGCAACGCGCTTCTACCAGGCGTCCTCGGGCGAGATGTTCGGCTCGGTTCCGGGCGGAAGCGCCGTCCACGATGAGGCCGCCGCGCTCAACCCGCAGAGCCCGTACGCCGCAGCGAAGGCGGCCGCGCACCTGCTCTGCCGCAGCTACCGCGAGGCCTACGGCATCCGGATCGCCTGCGGCATCCTCTTCAACCACGAGTCGCAGCGACGCGGCCCGCACTTTCTCTCACGCAAGGTCGTCGACCACGTGCAGGGGCTCCGCGCCGGGACTGCACCCGGCCCGCTCGCCCTCGGGAACCTGAAGGCGCAGCGCGACTGGGGCTTCGCCCCTGAGTACGTCGAGGGGATGATCGCGATCCTCCGCCAGGCCGAGCACCGCGGCGTCGACGACATCGCGTCGAGCTACCGCGACTACGTCCTAGGGACGGGGAGGCTCCACCACGTCTGGGAGCTCGTCGACCGCGCGTTCACGATCGGAGGCTTCGCGATCGAGTGGGATCTCGGCGGTGACGACCCAACGGCCTGGTCGGCCCGGTACGTCGCCGGTGGTGAGATCGCAGTCGTGGTCGATCCGGCATTCATCCGTCCGGCCGACCCGCTGGCGATCGCCGCAGACCCCTCGCGGATCGCAGCCGACCTAGGCTGGCGCCCCCACCCGGGCCTCGACGGCTTCCTGACGGACATGCTCGACGCCGCGGCGCGTCAGTAGATCAGGAACGGCAGCTCGGCGATCGCGCCGACCGCGAGGAGCGCAGCCAGACCGATCCAGGCGCGGCCCCGGAGGCGGTCGAGCGCGTACCCGAACCCGAGAGCCCAGCTCGCAGCGGTGGTGAGCAGGTAGGTCGCCTTGATCGTGTCGCCGTCTGGCACCGGGTAGGAGACGGTGAAGTAGAGGAGCCCGAGGAGACCGACGGCCGGTAGGAGCGCGACTGCGAGCCGCGACGGTGTCCGCAGCGAGCCGGCGAGCAGCGCGATCCACCCGACGATCGCCAGGAGCGTCGGCAGGATCCCGACGACCGACTGAACCTGCAACCGGTGTCGCTCGGCTGCAGACGGCACCGGGGTCGCCGGGCCGTGGTTCCATGTCCAGACGCCGAGCCAGTCACCCCAGACACCCGCGTAGAGCTCGGGCCAGAAGCGGTTTGCGAAGTGAGGGACGTACGGCGCCGTGACGATCTGAGGAATCCCCGGCGCGACGAAGAACGCTGCCGGCTGCCGATCCCAGAGCGGCTTTGGCTTGCCGGTCGCCGTCTGCGCAAGCGGGGTCACAGGCCGCGGAAAGAGCGGCGAGCCGTACTTGACCGTCTGGTGGATGTACCACGGCAGCGGAATGAGAAGCGCGACCGCGAGGACGGGGATGAGGTCGCGGAAGCGTCGTGCGACGAGGAAGGCGATCACCGTCACAGCAACAGTCCAGAGCGCGAAGGCGCGGACGAGCTGCCCGGCACCGAGAGCTACGCCGAGCGCCCAGACGAAGCGGCGGTCGCTGAACGACCTGACCCCGGCCCAGAGCGCGAGCGTCGAGCAGAAGAAGGAGAGCGACTCGGGGTGGAACATCGTGGCCGCGATCGTCGCCACCGGCAGGAAGGCGACGAACGCTCCGGCGCCGAGCGCGATCCGTTCGTGGCCGGGCCAGAGCTCACGCGCGATCCGCGCGACGAGCAACACCGAGCCGAGCAGGAAGAGGACGTTCACTGCCATCCCGGCCCGGTGGCGGTCGCCGACGCCGATGCCGCCGGCGATCCAGTCGGCCGTCCCGGCGACGGCGTAGTAGCCGGGCGGCGTGTAGTAGGAGCCCGCGCCGGCGGGCAGGTGGTACGCCGAACCGACCGGCAGGTGGAGCCCCGGGATCAGCTTGTCGGCGTACGGAATGTTGTCCGGCGCGTCGTAGCTGCGCCCGGGCGGGTAGTGCGCGACGTTCCAGAGCCCGATCGCGGCGACGAGCGCGCAGAGCGCCGTCAGCGCGAGGTCAGTCCGTCTGCTTCCAGCCACCGGTCTCGCCCTTGTAGGTTCCGCCAAAGAGTGCGAGCGGCGTCCGCAGCAGGATCTTCAGGTCGAGACGCGGCGACCGGTGACTCACGTACCAGAGGTCGAGCTCGATGCGCTCGGCCCACGGCAACGTCGCACGGCCGTGGATCTGCGCCCACCCCGTGATCCCCGGCCGGACGTCGAGCCGATGGAGCTGACGCTCGTCGTAGCGGTCGACCTGGTACCGGAGCGTCGGCCGGGGGCCGATCAGCGACATGTCGCCACGAACGACGTTCCACAGCTGCGGCAGCTCGTCGAGCGAGAGCCGCCGCAACGTGCGGCCGGCGCGCGTGATGCGCGAGTCGCCCTTGTCGACCGCGAAGCCCGCCCCGATCTTCTCGGCGCCCACGACCATCGTCCGCAGCTTGAGCAGCTCGAAGTCCTTGCCGTCCATCCCGACCCGCACCTGACGGTAGAGCACAGGTCCGCCATCGAGCTTGACGGCGATCGCCGAGAGCGCGAGGAGCGGGCTTGCAACGACGAGGCCCGCTCCGGCGATCGCGATGTCGAGCGCGCGGTTCACGCGTCGCCGTCGGTCGCCTCGCGGGGCGGCGTCCAGGTCGCAGGGACGCCACGACGGAGGTAGTTCCAGAGCGCCACGACCGTCGCTGCGCTCACGAGGGCGTAGTACCGGGCGATCCCCACGCCGGCGACGGCGGCCCCGACGAGGCCCACCTGCGCGGCCAGCGCGAGGTCGTAGATCCACCCGTGCGCAATCAGAGCGACCGTCGCGCCGAACAGGACGATGTGGAGCAGCCCGCTTGCGTAGCGAAGATGCCGGTGGGAGAGCAGCGCGAGCAGGTACCCGAGGGGCTGGCGGCGGAGCATCTTCCCGCGCAGGACGATCAGCCAGCAGTGCTCGAACATCCGCACCTTGCGCCGGTACTCGGTCTCGTTCGACGGCGTCGGCTTCTCGAGCGCGACGGCCTTCGGCGCGTAGAGCGCCCGCCGACCGCGTTGCACCATCAGGTACGGCAGCGAGAGGTCGTGGCCGAAGCGCGGGTCGACCTCGGCGTAGTCGGTGCGTCGCACGGCGTAGATCGAGCCATTCCCGCCGGTCACCGAGGAGAGCTTCGACTCGGCCGCACGGACTGCCATCTCGTACCGCCAGTAGATGCCTTCGCGGTTGGAGCCGTCGGGGGCGAGCAGGCGGAGCTGCCCGCAGACGAAGGCGACGCGCGGGTCGGCGAAGGGTTTGACGAGCTCGCGGAGCGCAGAGGGCTCCCAGGTCGCGTTGGCGTCCGAGAACGCCACAACCTCCGAGTCGGTCTGAGTCACGGCGCGGTCCTGCGCAGCGACCTTCCCGCCCCGGGGATTGCGCACGACGCGCACGCCTGCTGCCTGCGCGATCTCCTCGGTGCGATCGGTCGAGGCGTCGCTCGTGACGACGATCTCGAGCCGGTCGACTGGGTAGTCGAGGTTGCGCAGGTTCTCGATGCGGCGCAGGATCACCGGCTCCTCGTTGTGCGCGGCGACGACGACCGTCACCGTCGGCAGCACCTCACCCTCTGGACGCGCGCCCTTCCCGCGGGCGAGCGCGATCACGACTGCCGGGTAGGCGACGTGGGTCCACACAAGCGCGGCCGTCGCGGCCCAGAACAGAGTCGTCGCGATCAACGAGACCTGATGGTACGCGCGGCGGGCTGCTTTCTCGCGAGGAGCTCCCGGTAGAGATGGTCGATGTCGCCGACGAGGCGCGGGATCGCGTAGCGCGGCAGGACGTGCTCTCGACCGGCTTCGCCGAAGCGGCGCCGAAGCTCCGGATCGGCAGCGAGTCGCCCGAGCCGATCGGCCAGGCCGGCGATGTCGTGTGCGGGGACAAGGAAGCCGAACGCGCCGTCGCTGACCACGTCCGAGACGCCCCCCACGTCGGTCGCGACGACAGGCCTGCCTGCGGCGAGCGCCTCGATCAACGACACGGGCGTGCCCTCGTTTGCCGAGGTCAGCGCGACGATGTCGCAGGCGGCGTAGATGCGGCCGACGTCGTCGCGGAACCCCGCGAAGCGGGTGTGGTCGGCGAGCCCGAGCTCGGCCGCGAGCGCCTGCAGGCCTCCGAGGAGCGGACCGTCACCGACGAGTACCACCGCTGCATCGACGCCCGAGGCGCGAAGCATGGCGACGCCGCGCAGGAGATCGTCGGCGCACTTGATCTCGGTCATGCGGCCAACCCAGCCGATCAGCACCTGGGCGTCCGGGATGCCGAGCTCGGCGCGAACCTCGTCGCGCGCACCGGCGCCCGTCTGGATCCGGCCGGAGAGGTCGAGGCCAAGCCGCACGACGGTGATCTTCTCGGGATGCGCCACCCGCAGCGCGACGAGGTCGTCGCGCACCTCCGGGCTGACGGCGATCAGCGCGTCGCTGGCAGCCGCGAGGCGCCGCTCGACCTGGACGTAGGCGGCGGTCTTTACCCTGCCGAAGTACCCGCGCAGGACGTGTCCGTGGTAGGTGTGAACGATCACGGGCGGTCGCGCCCGACCCGCCAGGAGCGCGGCGCTCCGCCCGACGGCACCGGCCTTGGCGGTGTGGGTGTGGAGGATGTGCGGACGGAACTCACTGATCAGCGAGCGGATCCGCCGGACGGCCGAGGCGTCGAGAAATGGCGAGACCTCGCGTTGCAACTCGGGGAGGTAGAGCGGCTCGACACCAAGGTTCTCGGCGACGTACTCCATCGACCCCTCGCCTCCACCCACGTGCCCGGCGACGAGCTTCGTCTCGTAGCCGATCTGACCAAGCTCCTTGCTGAGGTAGGAGACATGGAGGGCCGGCCCGCCGACGTTGAGGCGCGCGATCAGGCGAAGAATGCGGATGGGCTCACCGGTACCGGGCACAGGCCCAGCCTAAACGCTCACCGGAGCGGGTCGGCTCTAGTCGCGTAGCGCCGTGGCATAGGCGTCGCGAAGCGCTCGGGCGGAAGCCTCGGGTGAGAGCGTGACGGTCGCCCACGAGCGGGCAGCTGCACCGAGTCGTTCTCGCAGCGCCGCGTCGTCGAGGAGCGTCACGATGGCCGCCCGAAGGGCGACAGCGTCACCGACCGGTACAAGCACGCCCGTCTCACCGTCGACGACGGCGTCGGCGATCCCACCCGTCGCCGTTGCGACGACCGCCCGACCGCTCGCCATCGCCTCGCGCACCGTCATCCCGTAGCCCTCCCGGCGCGACGGCACGCACACGACAGCGGCCTCGGCGTAGTACGGGCCGAGCCGGTCGTGGGGGACGAACCCGACCGCGTCGGGCACGCGCGCAGCGAGCGGACCGTCGCCGACGATCACGCGCGGAAGCCCCTCGGTCGCCTCAACGAAGTCGAGGATCCCCTTCTCCTCGCTCAGTCGGCCGACGAAGAGAACGTGCGGCGGCTCGGCAGACGGCGGAACGTCAGCCGGGATCTCGACCCCGCTCGGGATCACGGCGACACGGTGTGCGCCGAGGTCTATCGCGGCGGCGGCCAGGTAGGCCGAGGCGGCGACCACCGTCCTCGCCCGCCGTAGAAGCGGGCGGGCAAACCACGGGGCGCGCCGGGCAAGCTCGACGTCGGTTCCCCAGACCTGGATGACAAAAGGCTTGCCCGTGGCGAGCGCGGCCACCGCGGAGGGGATCCAGTGCGCATGCACGACGTCGGCATCGCGGGAGGCGCGACGCGCGGCCCGGGCGAAGCTCGCGAGGAACGCTGGCAGGAGCAGCACCAGCCAGGGGCGCGCCCGGAGGTTCTGCACGATGCCGCCGCCGTAGGCGATCCCGAAGTGACGGAAGTCGGCTGGCGAGACGACGACAACCTCGACACCTGCGACGCGGAGATGGCCCACCTGCTCCGCGACGAACACCCCTGCGACGTCGTCGGACGACCGCGGATACGACGTCGTCAGGACGCAGACGCGCACGTCACGCAGGCGCCGTGGCCGGCCGGCGAGCGAAGACGAGCGGCACGGCCAACGCGAGCGCGAGGAACGCGTAGAAGTAATAGAACTGCATCGTCAGGTAGAAGAAGTTCGACGCCATCGTGCCGGCGAGCGCAGCCGTCCAGCCCCACGCGAGCGGGCGAACACGCGCCCCGAGCGGATCGCCCGCCTGGGTGAGTGCCCGGCCGAGCGCGCGGGTGAGCCGCAGACGCACGAAGACCCAGATCAGGAACGCCCCGAACACCGTTGCGCCGACGAGGCCGGTCTCCACGAGGAGCGACACGTAGAACGAGTGCGGCCCCCAGTTCGACTTGCCGGTGACGAGCTGGTAGTAGACCGAGAAGTTGTTCAGGCCGAGCCCGAAGAGCGGGTGGCTGTGGAGGATCTGCGGCACGAAGCTGTAGACCTCGAAGTGCGCCGACTGAGAGCCACCGCTTGTCTGCACGCGAGAGCGCAGAACGACCTCGAAGTAGTGCAGCCTCGAGAGAATCACGGTGCCGAGCACGACCGTCGCACCCGCGAGCGGCAGGAGCAGCGCCCGCGACCTCAGGTACCCGCGGTAGGGCAGGCCGAGGATCAGCGCACCGACGCCGAGGCCAAGTAGCCCGCTGCGGGAGAGCGTCGCGAGCTCGACGATCAGGAGAAACCCGATCAGCACCGCGAGGCGGCTCTTGAGCCGATGGGTGCGCTCGAGGCGAAGGTAGAGCGGGGCGAGGATCAGCAGGGGGACGATCAGCATCACCCCGAGGTGGTTCGGGTCGCCCGTGAGCGCGTTCGGCCTGAACACCGACGAGCCCGAGACCGCGCCGTAGATGTTGATCTGGCTGGCGCCGCCGGTGAGCGGCGAGATGAGCTGGGAGTCGAGGTTGCCGCCGGCCTCGGCGACGAGCAGCTGCGCCACGCCGTAGAGCGCGTTGAAGGCGAGGCCGCCGCAGAAGAAGCCGAGCGAGCGCCAGTAGTAGCCCTGGCCCCGTCGCCACAGCCAGGAGACGGCGAACGCCAGGAAGACGAAGTGGATCGCGAACTTGACGAGCCCCTTCACGAACTGCGTCAGCGCGGCAGCAGTGTCGAGGTTGTAGAAGCCGATCAGATCGACCAGCACGAACGCAGCGAAGAAGCCGAGCAGGATCGCGCTCGTCCGGGGCACCCGGGGCCGCATCAGGACGCCGTAGGAGACCAGGAAGCAGAGCGCGAGGATGTCCGCGAGGTTGATCGTGCCGGCGAGGTTCCAGTGCACCTTCTCGAAGGTGCAGCAGGCGAGCGTCGCCAGGAAGAAGAAGCTCGTCAGGCGCCTCATCGGGCAGCCTCGACGCGATGGAGGACGTCGGCGAGATCCTGGATCCGGGCGCGGCGGGAGACCTTCGCCTTCCACTCGTCGGTGAGCGGCGTCGCCGGGAGGTCGCCGGACCGCCAGCGGTCGCGCAGCGCGGTCAGCTCGCGGACCATGCCGTCGATGTCGTCGGGTGCGACGACGACGCCCGCGCCGCTCTCCCGCAGCAGATCGGCAGCGGCTCCGTCGGGTGGGACGACCGCAAGGATCGGCCGCTCGGCGGCCAGGTACTCGAAGACCTTGCCCGACAGCACGCCGCGGCCACGACCCCCCGCCTCCGGGATCAGGAGCAGGAGCGCGTCGGAGTCGCGCTGGAGCTCGAGCGCCTTGCGGTGCGGGGCGTACGGGATCAGCTCGATCCGATCCGAGATGCCCTTTGCCCACTCGCGGTCGGTCGAGCGGAAGTCGCCGACGAACCGCGCCGTCACGCCGTCGACGCGCGAGAGCGCGGTCAGGAACGGTCTCGGGTCGCGCTTGCCGAAGAACGAGCCGGCGTGCGTGATCCGGAAGGTGTCGCCGCGGTTGTACTCCAGCCCGGAGAAGTCGTCGAAATCGGAGCCGTTTGCGATCGTCACGACGGGCCCGCGCGGCGCGCGCTCGTTCATCTCGGCCGCAATCGCGTCGGACACGGTCACGACGGCGTCGGCGTACTGCGAGACGACCCTCGCTACGCCGTGGTGGCCCTGCTCCTTGATCCGTACGAGGAGCCGCCCGGCGTCTCGGTGCGGGTGCGCGACGAGCGAGTCGCGGAGGTCGGCGACCCAGCGCACACCGGTCGCCCGTTTGACCGCGGCGCCGACGAGGTGCACCGATCCGGGCGGCGAGGTCGTCACGACGACGTCGATCCCTTCCTGCCGGACGATGCGGATCGCCGCCGGGATTGCCGTCAGGTTCCAGCTCACGTTCTCGTCGGGGACGAGCAGCCGCCGGCCGAAGAGGCTCATCTGCCGCGTGTAGCGGTCGAGGCCGGTCGTCCCGTGGAGCTCCTCGGCGGGCTTGCGGCCCTTCGGGCCGATGAAGCGCGTCCGGTGCACCCAGGCGAGCGTCGGCATCGGCAGATCGTCGTCGCGGTGGACCCACTTCGGATCGTCCGGCGCCAGCACGTGCGTCTCGATCCCAAGCTCGGGAAGGTGCGTCGCAAACTTCAGCGGCCGCTGGACCCCGCCACCCCCTGCCGGCGGGAAGTACAGCGTGACAATCAGGACCTTCACGACGTCAGACGATAGAGGCGCCCGCCCTCCACGGCCCAGGTTGCCCCATACCGCTGCGCAATCGTGGGGTCGTGGCTGCGCAGCCACAACGCAACCGCATCGATCCGCTCCTGCGGCTGGTTCGCGCGGGTATCGGCCACGTGCTCCTTCGGGGCTGCGACGACGTAGACGGGAGCAAGCGCGAGAATCTCGTAGCTCGTCGCGGGCGCTGCGATCACCACAGCCCGGTCGGGCAGGGCCTGCACCTGGGCGATGAGGTCGGCCGAGAGCGCGTTCGGATCTGTCGTCACGCGCGGCGTCCAGTGAGTGAAGCCGTGCCAGGCGACTGGGGCCACGAAGAGGACAGCGGCGATCGCTCCCCTGCCAAAGCGCTCGCGCGGCGGGACGCGCGTAAACAGCAGCCCCGCAGCGAGTGCGAGCACACCGCCGAGGAACGCGACCCAGGTCACGATCGCGGGGCCACCCTCACGCAGGCCGTAGGAGAAGTCGCCGGGCCAGCGCTGCTCGAGCGCGATCCCCGCGACGAGCGCCACCGGAATGGCGACCCTGAACCGGCAGAGCAGCGCGAGCCCTCCCGCGAAGACGAAGGGAAGCGGTGCGAACCCCGCGGCACGGCGCGCCTGAGAGAGTGAGACGGCGTCGGCGAAGTGAACGAAGGCCTGGGGCACGAGCATCACGCCGAGCACCGCGACGGTGCCGCCGAGCACGAAGGCTCCCCATCGACTCCGGGCGGCAATCCCGGCGAGCGGCACGAGCACGAGCGCCGCGACAGCGACTGCGCCCGTCCTCCCCATCACCTCGGCGGCGAGCCGGTAGTGGTGGATCGACGTCACGCTGAGCTCGCCGGCGTAGTGGCGAAGCGCGCGCGCCTGCTCAGCAGGCCCGGGGTTGTGTGCGATCGTCTCGTCGACGATCGGCTTCAGCCACACCACCGCGAGACCCGTGGGGATGAGCGCCGCGGCGAGAGCCGCAAGCGAGCGCCGCCACTCCGGTAGGCGGACAACGGCGTAGGCCGAGAGCGGCAGGAGCGCGAAGAGCGCGTAGGTCGGATGAACGAGCGCAAGCGCACCGAAGACGGCGACGAGCGCCGCCAGTTCGCCCCTCTTTCCGGATGCCGCGAAGCGGAAGAAGAGCGCGTAGGCAGCGGGGACGAGCAGCTGGCGCGACCCGGTCGCCGGGAGCGCGAGCGACGTGTACGCGCCGCCGTTCCCGGCCGCGAAGCAGAAGACGGCAAGTGACCCGGCGAGCACGGCGACCCCTGCCGCTGACGCGCCGAACACCGCGACACCCGCCTCCCACGCAACGGCGCAGGCGATCGGCGCGAGCACCGCCGCCTCGTGGCCGACGACGAGCGACGGGTCGAGACCCGCGACCTTCGCGATGAGCGCGAGGAACCCGTGCCAGAGCGGGAACGCGTAGCCGGGGTGCAGGCCACCGTCGTGGAACTCGTTGACGGTGCGCAGGTGGAGATCGCCGAGATCAACGAGCTTCCGCACGCGTGCGAGGTGGAAGAGCCCGTCCCCGGTTACCGGCCCGGCGACATGCCAGAGCGCGATCCCGAGCAGGAGCCCGACGGCGAGCACGGTGCCGTGCCCCGCGACGAGCGTGAAGGGCTGCGGCCGACGGTGGCCGCGAAGGAGCGCGATCACGCCGATCGCGCCGAGCACGACGAGGGCGAGCGAGATCGTCCCGTGCACCACGAACACCACCGTCCAGGCCGCGAAGATGGCGGCGAAGGCCCAGGCGAGCGTCGCGGAGGTGCTGCGCTGGCCGAACGCTCGCGCGATCAGGAAGCCTGGAGCGAGGACGACCGCGGTGGCGGCGGCGAGGCGCAGGTACTCGGTCATTGCAGCAGCGTGCGGACGTCGCCGGAGGAGAGGAACCTCACGCCCTCGCGGTAGCGCTCCCCACGCCCGCCCCGGAACGCGAACCCGCGCAGGCGAAGCGACCAGAGCAGCAGCCGCCGCGCTCGCTCGGCCTCCCGCAGCCCGCGATGCTTGTTGAGAAAGCGAAGGATCCCGCGCAGGTTCTCGACGTAGAGCCGGCCGCCGTGCGAGGCGCCGCCGACGTGCGTTACCTCGACGCCCGGGAAGAAGACCACCTTCCAGCCCGCCTGGCGAAAGCGATACAGCCAGTCGGTCTCCTCGCTGAACATGAAGAAGTCCTCGTCGAAGAGCCCCACGGTGTCGGCCGCCGCGCGGCGCACGAGGAGAGCAGCACCCTGCAGCGACTCGACCTCGCGTTCCTCGTCGTGCGCGAAGCCGCCCCCGTAGAAGGCATTCAGAAGCCGTGTGCGGGGCGCGAGCTTGCGGAGGAAGAGGTACTCGGTTGCGAGCCGCCACAGCGTCGGGTCGCCTCGCACGGAGCGCTGCAGCGTCCCATCCGGGTTGATCAGTCTCGGCCCGACCACGGCGACCTCGGGATGGGCGTCTGCGTAGGCGACGAGACGCTCCAGCCCGTCACCTTCGACCCACGCATCGGAGTTGAGCAGGAACGCGTATCGGCCGTGCGCAGCCCGCATGCCGGCGTTGTTGCCGCCGCCCATGCCGAGATTGGCCTGCTCGATCACGCGGGCGTCGGGGAATCGCTCTCGGACGAGCGCAACCGTCCCATCGCTCGAGCCATGGTCGACGACGATCCTCTCGTGGCCTGCGACCGACGCGAGGCAGCGCTCGACGAGCTCGGCCGCGTTCCACGTCACGACCACGACAGAGACGTCGGGATCAGTCATCAGGCGCGACGGCGGGCTTCCGCTGCAGCCCCTCCCAGAGCAACACCACGAGACCGGGTGCCGCGAGGAGCAGCGTCATCACAAAGAAGAGGAACCCGCAGGCGAAGGCGGGGTCGGCGTCAATGCCGAGCTTGCCAAGGAAGCTGACGAAGAAGGCCTCACGGACGGCGAGGCCGTTGATCGTGAACGGAACGAGCATGACGAGGAAGAGGAGCGGCCCGAGCACGACGTAGGGGCGCACCGAGAGGTCGATCCCGACGGCCTTGCCGGATGCCCAGATCGCGACGATCCGCGAGGCCTGCACGAAGACGGTGACGACCGAGACGACGAGGAGCGTCCCGATGTGGTCGCGGTAGCCGTGGATCCCCTCGTAGGCCGCCCGGATCGGCCGGTCGACGCGGAGGCGGCGCAGGAGCGGCACAGCGAAGCTGATCGGCCGACGTGCCCGCCGCGAGAAGAAGATCACGCCGGCGAGGATCGTCAGGACGACGAAGAGCGCCTCGACCCACAGATACGCCCCGATCTCGTAGCGGCCGATCGCGAGCACGAACCCGAGCGCCGCGAGGGCGAGCGTGACGGCACCTCCGATGGCGCGCTCGATCAGCACCGAGCCGGCGATCGGCGAGCCCTTGCCGGGATGGCGCCTGGCGGTCTCGTAGATCCGTGAGGCGTCGCCCCCGACGGCGGTCGGCAGCACCTGGCCGACGGCGTAGGAGACAAAGTAGGCGCGAGAGAGCCAGGTGATGCTCTCCGAGATGTCGCGGGCGCGCAGCAGGAGCCGCCAGCGCCAGGCCTGCGGCGGAACCGTCGCGACCGTGAAGAACGCCGAGAGCGCCAGCCAGCCGACATCGGCGTGACGAATCGTGTCGACGGTCTTGCCGAGGTCGATCTTCGCGACGATGTAGAACGCGGCGAGCCCCGTGACAAGCAGCGTGGCGCCGAGCCGCAGTCCGCGACTTCTCATACGACCCGGTTAGACGAGGATTTCGGCATCGGCCGTGACGAAGCGTATTTGTAGGGCGGCGCTCTCTGCGCGGGCGAGCGCATCCTCACGCGATCCCCCGACCGCGAGCACTGCCCCGGCCCTGTCGGCCGCGCGCTCCAGCGGGCCGTAGGCATGGGAGCTCTCCCTGTAGATCCGGGTCGCGACGACGCCCGGCAGGCCGTGCATGACCTCGACGTACTCGAGCTCTCCGGGAGGCGCCACGAGGAAGCGTGTCGCGGCGCCGCCGACCCGCGCGCCGTAGCCCGCGGCAACCTCGCTCGCGGCGACAGGAGTTCCGAGCGCCGCCGCGAGGGCTAGCGCGTTCAGCTCGACCCCGGTGACGGCCTGGACGAGCTCGGCGTCGTGACCGGCACCGAGGCGTGCCGCGACGCTGATCACCTCCGGCCCGCCGCGGGTGATGCGAAGCACGACCTGGGACGGCCCGTCGCCGATGCCGACTGCCTCGACCGCGCGCCGCGCGACCTCGACCGCGAGCTCGCCGTGGTGAGATGGCCAGAGGTGGGCGAGCGCGACGCCGAACGCGGGTGCTTCGGCAACGATCGTGTCGGTGACCGCGAGAGGGATGTAGACGCCTCCGGCGCAGAAGCCGGTAACCGACACCTCAGGGCCCTCGATCACCTCCTCGACAAGAACGACGCTCCCGCGCGAGGCGGCCCGGGCACGGAGAAACGCATCCGCGTACTCGTGCTCCTCCTCGACCACGGAGAGCCCCTTCTGCCCCTGGCGATCCGGGGCCTTGACGACAAACGGCAGCGGGACGGCGAGCCCCTCGCCATAGTCGGCGACCGCCTGCCAGCGCGGCTGGGGAACACCCGCCGCGGCGAGGGCCTCCCGCTGACGTTGCTTGTGCGTCGTGCGCATCGCGACCGCAGGAGTGAGGGGGTGGGCGAGCCCGAGCCTCTCGGCGACGCGCGCGGCGGCCGCCACGGCCCAGTCGCTACCGGGTGCGATCACGCCGTCCAGAGACAGTGCGGCTGCGAGCCGCTCGATCGCAGGCTCGTCCTCGGTCGAGACGATGCAGCGGCGGTCGGCGAGCGCGAACCCCGGCGCGCCTGGATTCCGGTCGCAGACGGCCGTCCAGACGCCCTGGGCCTTCGCCGCTTCAAGCAGGCCGAGCTGCGCCGGACCGGCTCCCATGACCAGCAGCCGTGGACCACTCTCGGCGGGGCTCCGTACCACGGAAGCCATTCTCACGGTCGCGGGGGACGACGCCGTTCTCAGACGGTCGCAGGCGGGTGGATCACCCGCACCGGACGTGCGGGAACGCCGGCCACCACCGCGTAGTCGTCCACGTCACCCGTCACCACCGCGCCCGCCGCGACGACGGCGTGTCGACCAATGCGACACGGCCCGATGATCGTCGCGTTCGAGGCGATCCACGCCCCCTCCGCGACGACGATATCGCGGCCCTCACGTGGGATCGCGTCGCGACGGTCGGCGCCGAGCCGGTCGATATCGTGGGTCCCGGTGAGGAGCGACACACCGTGGCCGAAGAACGCGCCGGCCTCGACGGTGATCGACCCGGACGAGACGTTGAAGAGCGCATCGTTGACGACGGCGTCAGGTGCGATCACGACCCGCTCGACCGGGCCGAAGATGGCGTGGTGGTACAGCGCGGCCTCGCGCACGAAGCGGCCGAGCGGCCCGCGGAGGAGACGCCAGCGCAGACCCTGCGGACGCGGAGGCTTCGCCATCGGCTAGAGGGCTGCGGCGAGCGCCGCGGCGACGCGGTCGAGGTCACCGTCGGTCAGCTTCGAGTGCAACGGCAGCGCGAGAGCGCGTGCGAACACCCGGTCGGCGCCGGGGAAGCTGCCCTGATCGACGTACGGCCCAAGCCGGTTGACGGCGAATGTTCCGATCTGCGCCTCGATGCCCTGGCCGCGGAGCTCCGCGAGGATCCGGTCGCGATCGTCGACCTGAAGGACGTACGCTTGCCAGCCGTGAACGTCGCCTTCATCGGCGCCGGGAAGATCCACCGGAAGGTGCGCCAGTCGTTCGGTGTACCCGTCGGCGACACGCGTGCGATCGGTGACGAGCTCGTCGAGCCGGCGAAGCTGCGGCAGGCCGATCGCGCACAGAACGTCAGACAGCCGATAGTTGAACCCCGGCTCGGGCATGTTGGCGTCCGCGAGCGACCGCCAGCCGTGGTTGCGCAGCTCGGTGACCGTGGCCGCAACCTGCTCGTCGTTCGTCGTGATCGCACCGCCCTCGCCCGTGGTGACGATCTTGCGCGGATGGAAGCTGAAGCAGCCCGCGAGCCCTATCGACCCGCACGGGCGGCCGCGGCGGCTCGCGCCGAGCGCACCGGCAGCGTCCTCGACGAGCGGCAGGTCGGGGAGATCCTCGACCCGGACCGGACGCCCGAAGATGTGCACGGCCATCAGCGCCTTCGTGCGCGGACCGACCGTGATCCGATCGGGATCGATGTTCATCGTCACCGGGTCGACGTCGACGAGGACCGGCTTCAGCCCCGAGAGCGCGACGACGTTCGCGGTGGCAGGAAAGGTGTAGGCGGGCACGAGAACCTCGTCGCCCGGCTCGAGGCCGAGCGCGAGCACAGCCAGATGCAGCGCCGCGGTGCCAGATGAGACGGCGACCGCGTGCTCGACTGAGCACGCCCGTTCGAGCTCACGCTCGAACTCCTGGACGAGCGGGCCCATCGTGAGCATGCCGCTCTCGAGGACGTCGGCGACCTCAGCGAGTTCAGCGGCCCCGACGTCGGGCCACGCTAGCCGGATGCGGTCGTTCTCTCCCGATACCACTGAATCGTCCGCTCAAGACCGTCGTCCAGCTCTACCGTCGGCTCCCAGCCGATCAGCTCACGTGCCTTCTCGACGTTCGGGATCCGCAGTTCGACATCGACGTAGCCGAGCGGTGCGAAGACAATCTCGCCCGTCGCGCCGGCCAGCCGCTTGATGCGCTGGGCAAGGTCGTAGATCGTGACCGACGAGCGAGGGTTGCCGATGTTGAACGCCTGGCCGACCGCCTCGGGCCGCTCGAGACACGCGAGCACACCGCTGACCATGTCGGTGACGTAGCACCAGGCGCGGATCTGCGACCCATCGCCGCGCACCGTCAGGTTCTGGCCACCGAGGGCAGCCTCGATGAACGCGCGGATCGCGCCGCCACCGATCTGGCCCGGCCCGAAGACGTTGAACGGATGCACCGTGACGGTGGGAAGCTTGAGCTCGTCGTGGTAGGCGTGCGCCATGTGCTCGCCGGCGAGCTTCGAGACGGCGTACGTCCAGCGCGCCTCGCCGACGGAGCCGATCGTCGAGACCTGGCCCTCACTGACGTTGTAGGCGTGCGTGCCGAAGACCTCGCTGGTCGAGAAGTCGACGAACCGCTCGAGCGTGTCGATCGTGCCGAGCGCGGCCTCGAGCGCGTTGTACGTGCCGATCACGTTCACGCGCATCGTCCGGACCGGACTCTCGAGCACCGTCTCGACACCGGCGATCGCAGCGCAGTGGACGAAGTGCGTCACACCCTTTGCGAGCGCCGTCAGACCCGGGCCGTCGAGGACGTCGCCCTGGTGCAGCGTGAAGTTTGGATGGTCGGCGAGGGGCGTCCCGGCGAGGGCGTTGCGGTGCAGGTTGTCGACCGCGATGATCTCGTTGCGGTCGACAAGCTCCTTCGCGAGAGTCGTCGCGATGAAGCCTGCGCCACCGGTAATCAGGATCCGCTTTCCCTCGAGCATCGCGCCGAGTCTAACGGCGACATATCGTCTTGTCTGTGAACGACCGCTTGAACCAGGCTCGAGCCGAGGCCGAATCGGCCCGGAACGTCTCTGCAACGCCCGATCAGCGCGGCCTCCGGTCACGCCTGGCGCGCGTCGCCGAGCCGCTCGCGCGCGCCCAGCGGACGTTCAACGACGCGGCGCTGAAGGTGCTCGACGCGCTCTCGGAGCGGGTCGATGCCGCCGCCGGTGACGCCCAGGCGGCCGAGCGCCGCTCGCGCGAGCTCGAGGAACGGCTGCTCCGGCTCGAGCGCCGGAGCGGTGACGTGCCACGCACCGTCGCCTCCCAGCCACGCCAGGACGCGCTGCCCGACTACTTCGCCTTCGAGGCGCGGATGCGCGCGCCGACCGAGGAGGTCCGCGAGCGTCAGCGTCCCTACCTCGATCTTCTGCGCGACGCCGCCCCGGTGCTCGACGTCGGCTGCGGCCGCGGCGAGCTGCTCAGGCTCCTGCGTGAGCACGACGTCGAGGGGCGCGGCGTCGATGCCGACGGCGACATGGTCGCCTACGCCACCGGAGAAGGGCTCGCGGTCGAGCAGGGCGACGCGCTGGCCTACCTCGGGTCCCTCCACGACGGCTCACTCGGCGCTGTCGTCGCGCTCCAGCTCGTCGAGCATCTCCCGCCCGGCGTCCTCATCGCGTTGCTCGAGCAGGCGGTGCGCGTGCTCCGGCCGGGCGGCGTGCTGCTGCTCGAAACGATCAACCCGCTCGCCCCGGTTGCGCTCCGGCACTACTTCTCCGACCTCACGCACTCCCAGCCTCTCGTGCCGGAGACCCTCGAGGTGCTCGTCCGCGGCGCCGGGTTCACGTCGACCGAGGTTCGGTACCTGAACGCACCAGCCGAGCGCCTGCGCGACGTCGAGCTCCCTGCCGGTGAGGAGTGGGACGCCGCCCGGGTCGCGCTCGCGGCGAACGCCAGGCTCGTCAACGACATCCTGTTCGCTCCTCTCGACTACGCGCTCGTCGCCCGGCGCTGAGGTGTCGTTAGCATCGGGACGGCCTTGAAGACCGTCCTTTTCATCGGCGCCGGACGCCACCAGCGTCGCGCCATCATCCGCGCGAAGGAGTTTGGGCTGCGCGTGGTCGCCGTCGACCGCAACCCCGACGCGCTCGGACTCGTCGAGGCGGACGTCCCGCTCGTCGTCGAGTTCTCCGATGTGGCGGCTGTCCTGAAGGCGGTCGAGGGGATCGAGATCCACGGCGTGCTCACCGTCTCGGCGGACCGCGCCGTGCCCATCGTCGCCGCTGTCGCCGAGGCGCTCGGCCTGCCGGGGATCGGCGTCAAGACGGCGCACCTGATGACGCACAAGGTTGAGATGCGGCGCCAGCTCGCCGACGCGGGCGTCCCGCAGCCACGCTTTGCGGCGGTGCGGTCGCTCTCGGAGCGGCGGCGCGCGGCCTCGGAGGTCGGCTTCCCGGCGGTGCTCAAGCCGGCCGACTCCGGCGGCCAGCGCGGCATCTTCCGCGTCGAGTCGCTCGACGACGTCGACGCTCACCTGCACGAGGCGCTTGCGGCATCGCCGACCGGCGAGGCCATCCTCGAGGAGTTCGTCGAGGGCACGGAGATGAACGGCATCGTGATCGCCCGCGACGGCGAGACGATCCCGCTCACGCTCTCCGACCGGATGCGTCCGCCCGGCATCGGCTTCGGGGTCGGCTGGATCCACGTCTACCCGCCGACGATCCCGCCCGACCACCTTGCCGAGGCAGAGCGGGTCGCCGGCCACACCGTTCGCGCGCTCGGGCTCAAGACCGGCATCGCGTTTCCCCAGCTGATCGCGGCCCCCGACGGTCGCGTGGTCGTCGTCGAGTGCGCCGCGCGGATTCCGGGCGGCCAGATGGCGGACCTCGTGCGCCACGCCGTCGGGGTCGACCTCGTCGAGGTGCAGCTGAAGATGGCACTCGGCGAGCCGCTCCCGGACGAGCTCGTGCTGCCTCACTTCCGCCAGCCGCTCGCCGTTCGCTTCCTCACCGCGGAGCCCGGGCCGCTACCGACGGGCCGGGTCGTGCGCATCGGGCCGCTCGATCGCGTGCTTGCGGCACCCGGCGTGGTGCAGGCCGACACCTACCTGCAGGTCGGCGAGATCATCCGCCCCGTGCGCCTCGACGGCGACCGCCGCGGCTACGTGATCGCGACGGCCAACACGAACCTCGGCGCCCTCGATCGCGCCGTCGCCGCCGCCTGCCTGATCGAGGTCGAGGTCGAGCCTGCGTGAGCGGAAGCTGCAACTTCTCACTCGGCCACTACCGTGATCTGCTCGAGGCGGCGAAGACGGGCGGCTACCGCTTTGCAGGCTTCGATCGCGCACCCGAGCAGGGCGACCTGATCCTGCGCCACGACATCGACCTGTCGCTCGACGCTGCCGTCTCGCTCGCCGAGGTCGAGGCCGAGGCAGGCGCGTGGTCGACGTGGTTTCTGATGACCCGCTCGATCTTCTACAACCTCGACTCGCCAGAAGGTGTGAGTGCGATCGCGAGGATCCGTGAGCTCGGCGGCAGGATCGCCCACCATGCGGTGTGGCCGAACGTCGATCTCGACGACCGCTTCGACCCGATCGTCGCCTGGCACAACCCGGACCCGGAGTACATGACGGCGCCGGTCGACGGCGTCGTCAACGTGATGCAGTCGCCCTGGTTCGACCCCGATCACTACCGCTCTGACTCCAACCAGCACTGGCGCCACGGCTGCCCGCACGACGCCCTCGCGGCCGGCGAGGTCGAGTGGCTGCAGCTCCTGACCCACCCCGCGATCTGGGCGTTCCCGGGCGCGACGATGGGCGAGACGATGCGTGCCTTCCTCGACGCCGATCGTGACGCCCGCCTCGAGCACCTGCGAGCTGACAGGATCGACCTGGCATGAAGCCGCTGACCGTCATCGTGAGCGCCGTCGGGGCCCCCGGCACTGCCGCGCTCCTGCACGCGCTTCGCGCAAACGGCGAGCGCGAGGTGCGGCTCGTCGGTACCGACATGAGCGAGCGGTCGATCGGCCGCCACCGCTGCGACGCCTTCCACCTCGTGCCCGCCGGGTCCGACCCCGCATTCCCCGACGTGATCCGCGAGATCGCCGACCGGGAGGGCGCTGCCGCGATCCTGCCACAGTCGTCGTTCGACCTCGAGGGTCTGGCCGCGGCGACCGACCGCTTCGACGGGATCGCCGTGCTCGTCTCCTCGCCCGATGCGATCCACCGCTCGAACGACAAGGCCGAGACATACTCGTTCCTGCACCGGCTCGGGCTGCCGGCACCGCAGTTTCGCCGGGTTCAGGGGGCGGCGGCCGTCGAGGCGGCAGCGCTCGATCTCGGCTACCCGGATCGCCCCGTCTGCTTCAAGCCGGTGTTCTCGTCGGGCTCGCGTGGCTTCCGCATTCTCGACCCGACGGTCGATCGCGCCGACCAGCTCCTGCGCGAGCGTCCCGGATCGGTGTCGATGCTGCTCGAGGATGCGATCGAGATCCTCGCGTCGGTCGACGACCAGACCGACCTGCTCGTGATGGAGCTCGCGAAGGGGCCGGAGCGGACGATCGACGGGATCGCGAACGGCGCCGAGATCGTGCTCGGGCATCCGAAGACGCGCGAGGCGATGCGCGCCGGGCTCGCGATGTACTTCGAGACACTCGACGACCCCGACCTGATGGAGCTTGCAAACACGATCGTCGCCGAGCTTGCGATCGAGCACTTCTTCAACATCCAGCTCGTCGGCGACTACGTGATCGAGATCAACCCACGCATCTCGACGATCGTCTACCAGGAGGATCTGAACCTCCCCTACCTCGGCGTCAAACGGGCGATCGGCGAGATCTCCGACGAGGAGCTGCGCGCGCTCCGCCCGCGCATCCGCCCCGGCCACACCGCGCTACGGTACTTCGACCAGCTCGAGTTCGACCGCGTACCGAAGCGGTGACCCCCACCGCCCCACCTGTCCCGATCGGCCATGTCCGGTGTCAGGCACGGTAAGAAGAGTGTGACGGGGCTCCGGATCACGCACTGCCCGGTGAACGTCGCGGGCATCCCCTGGGAGAACGCGCAGGCGCTGCGGCGCAAAGGGGTCGACGCGCGGCTCGTCGTCTTCAACCGCGGGACGCTGCACCACGAGGCCGACTGGTCGCTCAACCGGCGCGGGCCGCTGCCGCTACGGCTGGCAACCCAGTTCGCCGCGCTCGCCCGTCTGCTGCCGAAGACCGACGTCTTCCACTTCTACTTCGGCCTGACCCTCGTGCCGAAGTCGGTGCAGTTCGCGATCCTCCGTGCGACCGGAAAGAAGAGCGTCTTTCACTACCTCGGCTCGGATATCCGGGGCAAGACGCCCGCCGAGCTCGCCTACGGCAAGCGGGCGAACGCCGAGATCGTCGGCGCGTACGCCGCGACCCGCTGGGTGCCGGAGGCGCACGTCATTCCGCCTGGCCTCGACCTGCGCGAGTTCACCCCTGTCCCACCATCAGACCGCGCGCGCCCGCTCGTCGTGCACGCGCCGTCGAACCGCGTCAAGAAGGGGACAGCCCACGTGATCGAGGCCTGCGCCCAGCTCGACGTCGACCTCGACATCGTCGAGGGTGTCCCACACATCGAGGCGCGCGAGCGCTACGCCCGCGCCGACATCATCGTCGACCAGCTCAACGCCGGCTGGCACGGCGTCTTCGCGCTCGAGGCGATGGCCCTCGGCAAGCCCGTCGTCGCGCATCTCGACCCCGAGACCGCCGACCGCAGCGCGGCCGGCTTCGGCGTTCGCGTCCCGATCGTCCCGGCGACGAAGGAGACGCTCACCGACGTCCTCCGGCCGCTCGTCACCGACGCCGCGCGACGGCGAGAGCTCGGCGCGGCGAGCCGCGCCTACGTCGAGCGCGTGCACGACATCGACCGCGTCGCCGACCGCCTCATCGACCTCTACGCGAGCCTGTAGATCCGGATGCTCGTTCGCGAACTGAAACGCCTCGGGAAGCAGTCGGCGATCTACGGGCTCGGCGGGATCATCTCGCGACTCGTCGCCGTCTTCCTGATCCCGCTCTACACCCACTATCTCGGGCGCGTCGGGTTCGGCGAGATCGAGACCGTCATCGCGCTCACGAGCGTCCTCGTGATCGTGCTCCGGCTCGGGATCACGAGCGCGTTCTTCCGCTTCTACTTCGACTCCGACAGCGACGAGCACCGCACCCGGGTCGTCCGGACGAGCTTCTGGTTCACGATGGGGATGGCGACGATCGGCCTCGTCGCCGGCTGCCTGCTCGCCAGCCCGCTCGCTCGCTGGCTGAACCTCGGCCACACGACTGGCACCGGGGCCGACGCGGTCTTCCACCCTGATCTGTGGCTCGTCCGGGCCGGGTTCGTCGGACTCTGGGCCCAGATGAACTACGCCCAGATGACGTCGCTCTTCCGCGTCGAGGAGCGGCCGGTCGGCTTTGCGATCGCAAGCGTCGCGAACGTGGCGATCACGATCGGGATCACGATCGTGCTCGTCGTCGGAGCGCACAAGGGCGCGATCGGCGCGGTGATCGGCAACTTCGCCGGCACCCTCACCGTGTACGTGGCGCTCCTCGCCTACCGGCGCTACCAGCTCGGGCTCGAGTTCGACCGCAAGCTGCTGCGTGGCATGAACCGGTTCGGGTTGCCGCTCGTGCCTGCTGCGCTCGCGCTCTGGGCGATCAACCTGATCGACCGGCTGTTCCTGAACGGCTACCGGGGCCAGAGCGAGGTGGGCGTCTACTCGCTCGCCGTCCGGATCTCGTCGGTGATCGTCTTCCTGATGACGGCGTTCCAGCTCGCGTGGCCTGCCTTCGCCTACTCGATCAAGGACGACGAACGGGCGAAGCGCACCTACGCCTACGTCCTCACCTACCTCCTGTTCGCGACGTGCTGGCTCTCACTCGCGCTCGGAGCGCTCGCCCCGTGGGTCGTCGACCTGCTCGCGACCAGTGAGTTCCACCACGCGGCGGAGGCCGTGCCGATCCTCTGCTTCGCGACCGCCGCCTACTCGGGCTACTCGGTGCTTGCGATCGGGATCGGCCGGATGCGCAAGACACAGTTCAACTGGGTCGTGAGCGGCGCCGCCGCCCTCGTCAACATCGGCCTGAACATCGCGCTGATCCCTCGCTTCGGGATGATGGGCGCGGCCGTCGCGACGGTTGTCGCCTATCTCGCGCTCTTCGTCGGAATGTGGCTGCGCAGCCGGTCGATCTACCCCGTCCCGTACCAGTGGCGCCGTGTCGTGACGCTCGCGACCGTCGCCGTGACGCTCACCGTTATCGCCCGCGTCGTTGGCTCGCTGCCGCTCGCGATCGCGCTCATCCTCGCCTTCCCGTTTGCCCTCGTACCGCTTCGCTTCTACCAGCGCGCCGAGCTCGCGCGGCTGCGGCGACTCCTCCCCGGCTAGCGCACGTCGAACACCGCGCTGGCCGCCTCGAGCGACTGACGCAGGGCGAGCGCCCTGTCGACCGCGTTGACGACCGCGCGCAGCGAGGCCGTGACGATGCTCGGATGGAGGCCGACACCCCACACCGCGTCGTCATCGACGTCGGCTTCGACGTAGGCGGCGGCGGTTGCGTCGGCGGAGGCCGCCATCGAGTGCTCGTGGTAGTTCCGGATCCGCACGGTGATCCCGAAGTAGGTGTCGAAGGCGTTGACGAGCGCGGCGATCGGGCCGTTGCCGACGCCGGTCACCTCCTGCGTCTGCCCGTCGACGAGCAGCTGGGCGACGATCCTGTCCTCCTCCGCGCTCGAGTGGACGTACGAGACGATCTCGTATGGCCGCGCCACGGAGAGGTAGTGCTGCTGGAAGGCTGCCATCAGCTCGTCGGCGGTCAGCTCGTCGCCACGGGCGTCGGTGATCGCCTGCACCTTCTGTGCGAAGTCGACCTGGAGGCCGCGCGGCAGCTCGAGATGGTGCTCGGTCTCCATCAGGTACGCGACCCCGCCCTTGCCCGACTGCGAGTTGACGCGGATGATCGCCTCATATGTCCGGCCGAGATCCATCGGGTCGACCGCCAGATACGGGACGTCCCACTGCTCCGAGGCCGAGCGCTGCTGGGCGTACATCCCCTTCTTGATCGCGTCCTGGTGCGAGCCGGAGAACGCGGTGTAGACGAGCTCTCCCGCCCACGGATGCCGCGGGTGCACGGGCAGCTCGTTGCACTCCTCGACGATGCGCTTTGCCTCGTCGATGCGGGAGAGATCGAGCTGCGGATCGACGCCCTGGGTGAAGAGGTTCACCGCCAGGGTGACGATGTCGACGTTGCCCGTGCGCTCGCCGTTTCCAAACAGCGTCCCCTCGACGCGCTGTGCGCCAGCCATCAGCCCGAGCTCGGCGGTCGCGACAGCCGTGCCACGGTCGTTGTGCGGATGGACGCTCAGGATGAAGTGGTCGCGTGCCGAGACGTGCCGCTGGAACCACTCGAGCCGATCGGCGTAGACATTCGGCGGGAACGCCTCCACGGTTGTCGGCAGGTTGAGGATCATCGGCTTCTCCGCCGCCGGCTGCCACTCGGCCATGACCGCCTCACAGACCTCGAGCGCGTAGTCGAGCTCGGTCCCGTGGAAGCTCTCGGGTGAGTACTCGAACACGATCTCGGTGGCCGTCTGGGCGGCGAGCGACTTGCAGAGCGCCGTCCCGCGCACTGCCAGATCGCGGATGCCGTCGCGGTCGAGCCGGAAGACGACGCGGCGCTGCGTCTCGGAGGTCGAGTTGTAGAGGTGCACGATCGCTCGCTTTGCCCCTTCGATCGCCTCGTAGGTGCGCTCGATCAGCTCGGGTCGCGCCTGCGTGAGGACGGCGATCGTCATCCCGTCGGGGATCAGGTCGTTCTCGATCAGCTGGCGCAGAAAGTCGAAGTCGGTCTTGGACGCCGACGGGAAGCCGACCTCGACCTCCTTGAAACCGAGGGTGACGAGCAGGTCGAACATCTTCTGCTTGCGCGCCGGGTCCATCGGCTTGACGAGCGCCTGGTTGCCGTCGCGCAGGTCGGTCGAGCACCAGATCGGCGCGTGGTCGATGACACGGTCTGGCCAGGTGCGGTCGGGCAGCGCGATCGTCTCGTACGGACGGTACTTCCAGTAAGGCATTGACATGTGAGTGGCCTCCTCGGGACGGACTTCTCCCGTTGTTGCGTGAGCAGGGACGGGTATGTCGTGCGTCGCCTCCCCTAGCGGGGAAGGAGGAGGGCAAGCGCAAGCAGGGCGGCGCCGTCGGTGAAGACCGGGACGACAGGCAGGGCGCGCTCGGGAACCATCGGTTCAACGATAGCCGCGGCCCGCACCGTTGGCAAAAAGACAAAAGGACGCCCCGCCGCAGTGGGGCGCCCTTTCGAAGGGAGGGAGGGCGCCGGCCCAAGCAGCGGGCCGGGCCGGCGCCTTTGGCGCGTGAA